>CALFGU010000195.1 GCA_937877685.1 uncultured Prevotella sp. | reverse complement strand
CTCTCCCCTTAAGATAGGGGGAGTACCGCCCTTGGGCGGGGAGGGGGTATGATGACATTCTCTGAGTATCCCTCAGCATTACCGTAGTATCCCTTAAGATAGGGGGAGTACCGCGTAGCGGGGAGGGGGTATGATGATTCTTCTTATATTTGGTCAACTGCTATATCATTACCATTATTAATGCCCGTTAAACCTTCATCGTTAAACCTTCATCGTTAAACCTTAAACGTTAATCGTTAACCTTTCACCGTTAAACGTTAACCCTTCACCGTTAAACGTTAACCCTTCACCGTTAATCGTTAACCCTTCACCGTTAATCGTCCACCGTTAAACTCCCTCCCCCATGCCCTACCTTCTCCGCTACGACGATTGGATAGTTTCCGCCTTCCTGTTGAGTTTCTTGCTCATCGTGTGGGCGGTGTCTCGTTCGTGGACTTTTTTGGAAGGGTGGTGGACAGGATTCTTCCGCGTAGAAACCAATCGGAAGAAGTTTACGAAGCATCTTGATGTGCAACTCAACGGATGCATCCCCATTGTGGTGAGCATCTGTTTGTTATTGGGAATCATGGTTACGGGACACGTTCAGCAGTCTGCTCCCGAAAATTTCGCCGCTTACTCCCCTTGCTACATATTTGCCATCGGAGCCGGAGGCGTTGGGACTGTCATTGTGCTCAAACTCCTGCTTTACGCCATCATTAACCGCATCTTTTTTAGCAAAGAGCAACGCGAGGAATGGACCATCACCTATTTGGTCACCCTACTCTATGAAGCCATCTTCCTGCTTCCCTTGGTAGCGTCAGTAATCTTTCTTGACCTCCCACTTTGGGGGCAAAAATGGTGGTTACTCAGCATACTTTGCGGAACCGAGATTTTACGCTTTATGAAGCTGAAAGTCACATTTTTCCGTGGCGCGCTCGGTTATGTCCATATTTTTTTGTACTTTTGCACACTGAATTTAGCAACCACACTAGTTGGTTGGAGATTGCTAACACAAATCAAACTACTACTTGACACTGTAAAGCAATGATTAAGAAGATTTTAGTTTCTCAACCGTGCCCCACAACAGAGAAGTCTCCTTACTTTGACATAGCGAAGAAGCACAATGTCGAATTGGTGTTTCATCCTTTCGTTCGCGTTGAAGGCGTTACGCCCAGAGAGTTTCGCGCTCAGAAGGTAAACGTATTGGATCACACCGCCATTGTTTTCACTTCGCGCCATGCAATTGACAATTTCTTTATGCTCTGCAAGGAAATGCGCGTTGCGATTCCCGAAGACATGAAATACTTTGCCGTGTCAGAAGCCATTTCGCTTTACATTCAGAAGTACGTTCAGTACCGCAAACGCAAGGTGTTCTTCCCCGCTACGGGTAAGTTTGCTGATCTCCTTCCCTTGATGGTGAAGCACAAGACGGAGACCTATCTTGTTCCGCTCTCAGACGTTCATAACGACGAGGTGGCGAAATTGATGGACCAGCATAACTTGAAGCACACTGAGTGTGTCATGTATCGCACGGTAGCCAATGACTATCCCAAGGATCAACCCTTCGATTTTGACATGGTTGTTCTTTTCACCCCTGCAGGTGTTCAGTCGTTGATAAAGAATGTTCCCGACATTAAGGACCGCGGCATTCGCCTTGTCTCTTACGGCAAAGCTACTTCCGCAGCGATGTCAGAAGCAGGACTCCCCACACATCTTGAAGCGCCCACTCCTCAAGCGCCTTCAATCACGGGTTCTCTTGACCTCTATCTTTCGAAAGAAAATGCTTAATGATAGTTCATTCGGAAATATTGCTATCCGGTAAAATTTGTCTCTTTATTTTAGAGAACACGAATTGCACGAATAACACGA
>CALFGU010000194.1 GCA_937877685.1 uncultured Prevotella sp. | reverse complement strand
AACGACCCCCTGATTAACAGTCAGGTGCTCTAACCAACTGAGCTACTGAAGCAGTGTGCAATTCGGAAAACCTTGCGCTTCAGGATGGGCTTGAACCAACGACCCCCTGATTAACAGTCAGGTGCTCTAACCAACTGAGCTACTGAAGCAGATTTATTGTGCTTTCCGTTAATTGCGATGCAAAAGTACTGCTTATTTTCGAAATAAACAATATCTTTGCATGAAAAAATTATACTTTTTTACAAAAGAACCCATTTACGGGGCATTTTTGCGACATTTTGGTGGTAGATATAGGAACAAAAGAGCGTAAGGACTCCCACTTGCTCATTAAGGCCGTACGGTTCCTCAACAAAGGAACATAAAGACTTTTTTGACATAAGAACAAAAGAACATAAATTACACCTTCAGTAGAAGTCGCCTTCCCTTTTTGGGGTAGACATAAGAACAAAAGAACATAAACTTTACCTTTTGTCCTTCTGTTCTTCTGTCAAAACCTAATACCACAACTACAAAAGAACATACGTCTAAAATCAAACGGGTTTACGGGAATAACACTCCGAATGGCAACCTCAGAACTTCAGAACCTCAGAACTTCAGAACCTTATCCCCTCAAATTCTCCCCTCACTTCCGCAACCTTAACACATTATATATATAATGAGAACCTTTATCCTTTCCATGCTCCTGTCTTTTCCGCTATTTGCGAGCGCACAGGAAACCCTGACTGAGCACAACCAGAAGTTTGCTCGCCATCTTCACCTTCTCAACAGTGTGTTGAATCATCTTGATGTCTATTATGTCGATACGCTCGACTCCAAGAAGGTGATTGACGAAGCCATTAATTACGTGCTTTACAATCTCGACCCCTACACACAGTATATTCCTGAGGAAGAAACCGGTGAGTTCCTCGAATCTACCACAGGGAAATACGGCGGTATCGGTTCGCCCATTAATTTTGACTCAAAGCGCAACCTTTGTTACTTCAGTTATCCTTACGAAGGCAAGCCCGCGGCAGAGGCTGGTGTACGTACGGGCGACTTCATCCTGCAGGTGGACGGCGAAGAGTTAAAGATGAGGGAAGGGGAGAAACCTGCCGATTATTCTCAGCGAGTGACATCAAAACTCCGCGGAGAGGCGGGTACGACATTCAAACTGCTTGTGGAGCGCCCCGGAGTGGAGGGTAACATTGAGTTAACCCTCACGCGCCGTGTGATTGAGATGTCATGCGTTCCCTATTTTGGCATGGTGGATGAAGGGGTGGGTCTCATTTATATCGAATCTTTCATGGAAAACACCGCTCGCGATGTGCGCCGCGCCTTTGTGGCATTGAAGCAAATGGGGATGACGCATTTGATTCTTGACCTCCGTGGCAATCCCGGCGGACTTGTGAGCGAGGCGGTCGATATCGTGGGCTTCTTCATGCCTAATGGCACCAAGGTGGTGACGCTCAAGGGAAAGGTGGCGGAGTTTGAACAAACCTATGTGACCGACGACGAACCCCTCGACACGAAGATTCCCCTTGCCATTATTGTGGACGACTCCAGTGCCTCGGCTTCTGAAATCACAGCCGGAACGCTTCAAGATTATGACCGTGCCATCGTTGTCGGAGAGCGCACTTACGGAAAAGGTCTCGTTCAACAATCTCGCGACCTCTCCTATGGCGCCATTTTGAAGTTCACCACCACAAAATACTTCATCCCCAGCGGGCGCTGCATTCAGGCCTATGATTTCAAGAATCGCGGAGAAGACGGACGTCCGAAGCACCTGCCCGACAGTCTGGCAAAGACATTCTACACTAAGGCCGGTCGCCCTGTGAAAGATGGAGGTGGCGTAACGCCCGATAGTGTCATGATGCCCTCAAAACTTCACGATTTTGTCTATGACCTTATTCTCTCTCGCGAAGTTCATGACTTCATCGTGCGCTATTGCAACACGCGCACCCTTCCTCCCTTTGAAGCGTATGCCCTCTCCGATGCCGACTATGTCGAGTTTAAGCAATTTATCCTGGACTCATCTTTTAGTTACAAGCCCCGTTCTTTACACGTGCTCGACGCACTTGATGAAGCCGTGAAAAAAGAAGAACTTAACGCGGCCTCAGAACTTCAAGCCCTCCGCGCACTGTTAACTCCCAATGTGGCAGACGAGATCGATCGACACAAAGACGTGATTTCGCCCCTCTTGACCCTCCTGATTGTCAGAACGGCCTACGCCGAAGCGCAGTCATACGAGGCAAAATACAAGCAAGACGAAGTCCTTAAGCAAACCCTCAACCTGCTCCGCAACCCCGAAGCGTGTGAGGAGATTTTAAAGAAGTAAAGCATCTATTATATTATGGTAATGATATAGCAGTTGACCCAATATAAGAAGAATCATCATACCCCCTCCCCG
>CALFGU010000193.1 GCA_937877685.1 uncultured Prevotella sp. | reverse complement strand
GTGTTCTCTTAAACATAGAAATTCTCGTTTTTTTCGGTTGAATATCTATGAGGGGGCTTGTATGAGTACAACCATCCATCAAACAAAGAGTTATCTATACGTTGCCCTGGGCAAATGAATTTATCCTCCTGGAAGGGGATAATGCAAACTGTGGGGACTTACACTATTAGAATAAGTTGTTATAATGAGAATTAGAAACGTTTACCGGACAGTTCCCATTGCCTAAGACAAACAAAAATGGGATATAACAACTGGTAGTTATGCGTGCATTGCCCCCGTAGGAGGGCATTACGTAAGTGATTTACAAAATTTTCTACGTTACCTAAATAAAAAAAGACCGTGCCGTAACATGCTTGCAGAGGTATTTGTTATATAGAAGCAATTATTTCATTATAACGTCAGAGGAGGAATCGGGCAATAATATAGGAATTGACTGTTAAACTATTTGAGGCAACGGTTATATTATTCCCCAATTATGCCAAATTATTTTTCAGACACCACACACTAAATCTTAAATTATTACGTTTAAAGAATAAACACTCAAAACATCATCTGCCTATGACTGATTCTACTCCTGTTCCTTCAAGTCCAAGTCCCCGTGTGCTTCAAAACTTACGCGCTTTCGCACGCGCTTATCGCCCCAAGAATCCAGAAATAGAGGTTGCCAACTTTGCAACAGAGCAGGGCGAAAAGACGGTAGTCATGTTGAAAGGTTAAAGTTAAGCAGGGCATTTGGCGCTCAACTCATTTTTTATGTTTAAATTTGCAACGCAGGATTTCTGCGTTGCTTTTATTTTATACATAGAACATTCCTTATAAAAAAGGGAGTCACAACGGCTCTCAATAAGCACTTATGAAAAAAATTCTCCTTCTCGGTAGCGGTGAACTCGGTAAGGAATTCACCATTGCGGCTCAGCGATTGGGCCAACACGTCATTGCGTGTGATTCTTACCCTGGCGCTCCTGCAATGCAGGTGGCTGATGCGTTTGAAGTCTTTTCTATGCTCGACGGCGAGGCGCTTGAAGCAGCCGTTCGCAAGCATCGTCCCGACATTATCGTACCTGAAATTGAGGCTATCCGTACGGAGCGTCTTTATGACTTTGAGGCCGAAGGCATTCAGGTGACTCCTTCTGCGCGTGCCGTAAACTTCACAATGAATCGTAAGGCCATTCGCGACCTTGCGGCGAAGGAGTTGGGATTGAAGACAGCAAAGTATTTTTATGCTACTACTTTTGAAGAACTCAAAGAGGCTGCCGAACAAATAGGTTTCCCCTGTGTCGTAAAACCCCTCATGTCGTCGTCAGGTAAAGGTCAAAGTGTCGTAAAGAGTGCGGCCGATTTGGAACATGCTTGGGAATACGGCATCTCAGGTAGTCGCGGCGACCTCAAGGAACTCATCATTGAAGAATTTATCAAGTTTGACAGCGAAATCACCCTCCTTACGGTGACTCAGAAAGGCGGCCCCACACTCTTCTGTCCGCCCATCGGACACGTACAAAAGGGTGGCGACTACCGCGAAAGTTTCCAGCCCGCAGCGATTGCTCCCGAGCACTTGAAGGAAGCGCAAGAAATGGCTGCAAAAGTCACTGAAGCACTCACAGGTGCTGGACTTTGGGGTGTAGAATTCTTCCTTTCACACGAAAATGGTGTGTACTTCTCAGAACTTTCGCCTCGCCCCCACGACACAGGTATGGTGACACT
>CALFGU010000192.1 GCA_937877685.1 uncultured Prevotella sp. | reverse complement strand
AGCCATAGCCGCAACTGCTGCCGCGATAGCCGCAGGCCACCCGAAGATGATTGCAAGCCCAATTCCAACCGCTGCGATTGCGGCCTCAAGGAGCCAGAAGGTCTGCGTGGAAAGTGTCCCCTTTTTAATCCAGTCGTGGATGCCAACGATAAGCATCGCAATCCCGCCGACAACAAGCACCACAGCTGCCGCTACCGCCCCGAAAGCAAGGCCGAGAGCAAGCGCAACGACAGCACACCCGCCAATCATCATAGCGAGGTTTTTCCAATCAACGCCGTTCTCCCATGCGTCACACGCGCCCTTGATGAACACGAACGCGCCGCCGATTGCAACCGCGATTGCGAAAATTGAGCCGAGGAAGCTGCTCACGCTGAGGAGATTGCCGATGAAACTGCCAATCTTCCATGCCGCAAGAGCAAGCCCGATTGCAATCGCAAGCGTCTTGAAGGTTTCGAAGTTGTCCTTGAGCCATTGGACTGTCTGGAGAATCTTCGGATTAATCGGAGAATCCTCAAACATGGTCGAGGGGTCGAGCAGAGATCCACCACCCCCGCCGCCGCCAGACGGTTCGTTGAGTCTGTTAATCTCATCGAATCCGAGGAGCTGGTTCTTCCACTCTTTTGCCGCCGCGCCTCCCGCTTTCATCGTGTCTGCAAAGTGGTCGGTAACGGAAACAGCCTTGAGATAAGTATTTCCCGTGAACGCAGCAAAAAGCTGTGCGATTGCATCAGCCGCTTTCGTCACAAGGTCAATGATGCGGATAATTACAGGCGCGATAGCCGCAAGCAAACTGATGAACGCCGAGCCGAGTTGATTCTTCATCTGCGTTGACGCTGACTTCATCTGATCGAGCGCCTCTGCGAAACGATGCCCTTCGCCTACGATACCTTGGCTGAACAAATATGCGTTCTTCAAGCCCTCGCTAAATGCTTGCGTAATCTCCTTGATAATCGTTCGCAAGAAGCGATAGAACGCAATGCGTTTGAGAGAATCAGAGAATGTCTTGAGGGGAGATTTCGCCTTTGCTGTTTCTTTCGCCATAGACTGCACAGCCTTGGTTGTCTGCCGGATAGCCGAGGCCGCGCCAGATGCCTTATATTTAAGTTCTATTTCAAGGGTTTCAAGTGTGTCTGCCATTTAATCACCCTTTAGATTTCTCGCGGCGTTGCTTTGCTGCCATCGCCTCCATAGCCTTTTGCATCTTGGCCCTCTCTTCCTCTTCTCTGCGCTTTTTCTCGCGTTGAGTCAGAGGAAAGATATCAATGGGCCGTTCGATGTAATTCTGCTTGGTCGTGCCGCGCTTGGAGAGAGCGTTCGTCAGAACGACAGCAAAGGCATCATAGATGTAAAGCCCTTGCAACCACGCCTGTTCATTCTCTTCCTCGCGCTTGAGGCGGTAGGCTTTGCGGTAAGCAACTGCCAAATAAGGGGACTGCTCCCAATACTGTTCGTAGGTCATACCCATGACCAGATATTGCGGGAACGCCCCCTCAAAAACTTCTGCGTATGTGGACGGCAGTTCTCCGGGATCTTCTTCCGTCAGAACTTGACCGTCATTCTGCGAGGGTTTGCACCTTCGTCCTCACTTGCGATGAGCGTCTGGAAGGGAGCGGCATACAGTTTGCCAAGATATGCCATCTCTTCCTCGTTCAACCCGCCAAGGCCCTCAAACAGAATCTTGTCAGTCTGCTCCCTGGTCATGTGCGGGTGGTGCATAAGAAACGCGCCCCAAAACAGGAGCGGAATCATCGTCATACTTGCGGATTCAAGGCGGTTGACATCAAGCCCCGCCCGTTCCGTCTTCTCCACGGTCTTCCGACTGAACTCCAGGGTGTACTCCTTGGACGTTTCCGGGTCGGAGATCACCATCGGTCTAACTCTCTCACTCTTGCTGTTGCTCATCTCAATCTCCTTATCAATGTGGGGAGGGTTTAGGCCCTCCCCGATTTTGCTTCTTAGGCCGAGGTGGTGGAGGCAGCGGCGAACAAATAGTCACCCGTGGGGGCGATGTTCATGTTGTTCTCCAGAACGGAGTCAACGTCCGCGCCGCCAAAGCCAAGGGCAAGGGGTTCGCCGGGGAAGTAAAAGCTGTCGAGTTCGCTACCGTCTTGATACGCAATCTCAAACCACATGCTTTTGCCGCCAGTGAGTGCGGCATACGCTCCAACGCAGGTGTCCCACGCATCACGGAACGCTTTGTAATCGTTGACGGTAAGCTGAATCGCGCCGCCCGAATCGTCCAGACCACGGATGTATGTGTGGTTTTTGGTCGCGCTCAACGGGGTACTCTGAAGCATATTGGGATCATTAAAGATCGCCGGGATTGCTTTAACGCCGGGAATAATCGTATAGCCAGAGGTCGGGCGAGTACCCGCATTGGTTTCTACGCAATATTTAAGAAACATCCCGGCAGTGCTAACAGCGTTTGCCATTGTGCATTTCTCCTTGTGTTAATTAGTAGACGGCATGGTATCGCCGCCACCAATTCTGCGGCGAAATCTGCCAATGAGGGTGAAAGTATCACCCGTATCGATGTTGGTTTCAGAGAACTCTCTGAAGTACAGGCTGTTCATGACCGCCTTCGCGGTATCCATGATTGCGTAGGCCTCGCTTGCGGATGTATTCTTCCTGTTGCTGACTACTTGGATTTCGTAGACAGATTCGCACTGGACATCTTGGAAGTCCAACTGCGTGAACTGTTGCGGACGAAAATTGTCGATTTCGTGGATGTAGCAAGCGGGGAACGATGCGGGCTTCGCTACCATACGGGAAGTGCAGTAAGTTCCGCTATGCTCTGCCACGATTGCGTCTCTCACTCGCGTGTAGATAGCATTTCGTGAGTATCTCATTCGCCGAATACCTCCCGTACTATGCGCGGCATCTCTTCGCGCATTTTCTTCCCCGCGTAATACATCGGCATTTCGGCGGGTGTTCCACGGTAGAAAAAATTTTCATAAAACC
>CALFGU010000191.1 GCA_937877685.1 uncultured Prevotella sp. | reverse complement strand
CGATATACGCCATGCGTTCCGTACCTTCAGAAGTCTTTTTCATTTGTGCGTAGAAAAACCACGCGAAGCACAATGCCAACAGTGAAGCTGCTGGAATGAGCCAAAACAAATAGTGTTCCATAGTATAAAAAGATTAGTTGATAGTAAATTCGCAACGAAGTTAACGAAAATATCGGGGATAAAAGGTATCTTAATATAGAATTTTGACACTTCTATATAACAACACCTTTTGTCTATTTGTTATATCACAGTTTTGTTAGCATTTTAGTCACTGAAATAATTAGCAAATCACGTTCGTAATGCCCCCGTAGGAGGGCACACTTGCATAACCCACAAATGTTATATACCTTTTTTTGTTTGCCATAAGGCAATGGTAACTGACCGCTTACAATCAAAGAGGGCACACGCCATAATGATAGAATTTATTTATGACTAAAATACCAGTAGTGGTACTTTTTGTACCAAGGTCTGGTATTTTAAGTACCACTGCTGGTAGAAAAAATACCAGACCTTGGTACGAAACTATTTTCCCTTGATATTTTACTGGTGTTAATTTCAGAAGTAGCAGTGAAATTAACACTATTCCCCCTTGAATTTTCACGATTATTTTATTTCCAACCTTGGTAATTTTATTTCCAACCCTGGTAATTTTATTTCCAAGGCATGGAAATTTTATTACCAGGGCATGGAATTATTTTCTTCGGCACTACGTTTTTTTCTCGGCACGAAGATTTATTTCCTTGGCATAAAAATTTATTTTCTCGGCATGAAAAAAATGGCAAACCTTGGTGTAAGTTTGTAGGTTGCTCAAAATTGTGCCAATTTTCCTATAGAAGCGATAATGCCATTATTCACTACAATAGACTTAGTTTTTTACATCCCTATTATGAGGTTAAAAAAGCGGGTGCGCCTGATGTTTTTGGCGCACCCGCTTTGCGTAGGGTATAACGTACGAAATGCAAGGAGTTATTTGTAGATTTTGGGGCGGGGTGTGTACTTTAGCACTCCCCCTTTGCCCGCAATCTCAGGCCTTGACGTTTCTTCTTAAGTACATGCTGTGATTACTTTTCCGTATTCCAGCTCTCACAGTTCCAAGGACTTTCTAATTTCTTTGTGGCAGGAGTAGCAGGAGTACTCCCCACAGGAATGCGGTCACTTGCAGCAATGATTCCCTCATTGCGAAGTTCTACTACGCGAAGTTGAGGTGTCTGATAATTATTTTTTGTCATAATCTAATGTCATTTAAGGAACGGTGTTACTTCAACATCACCTTCTTACCATTCACAATGTAAACGCCCTTACCTGGATTAACAATGCGGCGACCTGAAAGGTCATAAACCGTAATATCCGTAGTTACGGTGGGAAGTTCTTGGATGTCTGTAGTGTCACCTTGACCGTTTAGACGAATACGGATAGTCTGCAACGCCTGAGATGAAACCTTAACGGGAGAACCTGCCAACTGCGTAATATCAAGATAGAAGCGGAAAGGATTGAGCGCTGTGCCGTCTGCCAAGGGAGCCCATGCGCCTTCTGTGCTAATAGCATAGCTACCTTCAAGTTCAGCAGCAGGTTTCTTTACGTAACTACCATTGAGGTCAAACTTAGTATATACAGAAGAGCACGTGAGTTGTGCTTCCTCAGTTTCATAAATGGTTACATCGTTGAGCACAAGGTCAAAGTTCTTTGCATCGTCAGACTTCGCACGGATAAAGTAAGGATGATTTGCGTGAAGCGTACCCTCGTCAATGAGAATAATTTCCATTTCCAACTCATCAATTTCTCCATCACGATTTCTGTCGTAAGAGTGCATGTCATTGAAGTATGCCACTTCGTAAGCGTCACTCAATTCGCTCACGGGGATTTCAAAGGGCACGTAAAGCGCATTCCATTCTGTGTTAGGAAGTGTGCGCGAATAAGTAAGCGTACCCACTTCTGCTTCTCTCTGCACCAAATATTCAGGTAATTCACCGTCAATAATGTGGAGGGTTTCCACGTAAGAGGGTTGCGTCTTTCTGGGGATAATGAGGAAAGGGTTATCTTCAGCACGATGTTCCAGACTTGAACCGGAACCGTCAAAGAGCGATTCTTCATTCAGTTGGATATAAACAATGGGCGTGTCGTACGTATCGCTGCCGGTATGCCAATAGAAGGCGTACTCGCAGTTAGGATCATATTCCAATGTCTTAGAAACTACAAAATCATCTTCTAATCTAATTGTTGCACATAGTTCGCCATCCTTGGTCACTGTGTAATATGAATAATTTTGCAGCCTTGATATGCTTTCACAATTGATGTCGCGCAATTCAAGAGTCAGCGTTCCCATAGCAATAGTTGCATCCTTCCATACGGCATAGGCTACAGCGTTCTCTGTGAGTGTCACCACATCGCCTGCCTGATATTCGCTTTCGCCAATGCGCCAGGCTCTGAACTCTTTTCCTTCAGGGGCAAGGAATTCACAAGCGGGCAAAGTGACGTTTACGGTCTTAATTGCCTCGAACGAACCTACGCCACCATTTGCGCTGAATGTCAAAGTATAGGGAGTTGCCCAAACAGCTGTTACCGTAGTGTTTTCAGTCATTGTCACTACTGCATTAGGTTGATATTCTACTTCGGCAATCTTCCAAGCTTTAAACATCTGTCCCTCGGGAGCAGTAAACTCACATTCGGGGAGGGTATAGTCTCCGAGTGTGTAAGTGTTTTCCATTGCTCCGTCACCACCGTTGGCATCAAATGTAACGGCATAAACAGGACGAATAGTGTATACGGTATAAGCATTCAAAGCGTCTGTTACAATCTCTTCACCATAACAGAAACCGCAGTTTTCAGGAAGAATAATCTTAGTTCCGTCAAGGTTTACCGTATTATTACGATTATACACAGTCACTCCTGAGAGATTCGTATGTTCTGAAAGGTCAAGCACACCTGTTCCATATTCAATAGTAGCACTATAACCATTTTCAAAACTACCGCCAGAGATAGTTGTTCTTACAGCTGAATTGATTGATGTCACGCATGTTGCTGCAGTAGTTTCAAAAGTACCACCCAAGATGGTAAGCGTACCTGCCTTGTTTTCAATCGTTGGATGATAAGTACCTCTGTAATTACCACTTGCAATAGTAACATTACTTGCTTCCAATACTTCAACCGCACCTGCACCAATTACATTTACACGTTCGATATAAACCGTTGAACGTTTTGCTAAAACTGCTCTATTCCAATTGTTCCCATTGTGCAAAGTACCAGGTTCGCCAGCCGAACTATCTGTTATTGTCAGATTCGTATCTTCTACATCAAGGACATAGTCATCAGGTGATAACATCAAATGTCCGTTCACATCTAAAGTGAATGTACCTGCCCTTAATCTAAATACGCCTTCAACATCCTTATGCAATTGGATGTAACTTGCATTTCCAGCCATCGCTGCCGCAAAGGCTTCAGTGATTGTTCCCCATGAAGTTTGAGCCAAACTTGAAACGCCCCATGTTGCTTCGCAGGCTGCGATTGTGTGGAAAGGAGTTTCCGTATTTTCACACCAATTCCCATTCATCAGCCCTGTAAAAATTGTATTTTCTCCTAATGAAATTAAGAATGAACATTCAGAATCGAAATATCCTCTTTTCCAATAGAACGTATATTCACTCTTGGGGTCATATTCACAAACTTGAGTACTATTCTTTCCTGTATCAAAAGTAAGTTCGGCAAAAGCCTCACCATCTTTCTTTACAACAATAGCCCCTTGGTTCCAACCATCGCCATATTCATCGGTGAGAGCAAAGGTGAGTTTAGGCACATAGATTTCACCACAAATGTCGCAAACTCCATCTACATAGTTGTGAGGTTTCTCTTCACTGACAGCGGAATTGTTGGTATATACTTTTTCTGCATCAGTGCATGCAAAGTAACCGTAATACACCTTTTCACCTCCCAAAAGAGGCAAAGCATCAGTTCCTATTGTTTGACCATAAGCTTCACCCAACTTGTAAGCCATCTCACCAGAAGCCATTTGCTCAGCAGTCATGAATGTGCCTGCAGAAGCAGCATTGGCTTCGTTGCCCAGGTAGAAGCAATTTGTTGCACTACGAACATTTGTATCTGTAAGTATGTCGTAAGTAGTGTAACAATTAATCAAGGGCGATTGGTTACATTCACCTGCGATACCCCCCTTCTGTTTATTACTTGTAATAACCACAAGGTTACCCGCACTGAATACATTGGAAACTGTACATTGGTCAAACTCGCCAGCCAAGACACCCGCACGAACAGATTGGGGCGAGTCATTGATTACGGTAGCATTTATCACGCCAAAATTTCTCAAGGTTGCAAGGAAACCTCTTGAAAAGAGCCCCGCCTCGCTACCGTCGGTTACGTGCACGTTCAAGTTCTTAATCACGTGGTTCTGACCATCCAAAGTGCCCCTCCAACTACGATTAGGTCTTGAATTATGCTCGCTATAGTGACCGATTGGCGTCCACAGACGATTCTCCAAATCAATATCAGCTGTTAACACAACACTCATAATTGAAAAATTATCCGCATTAACCTTCTCTGCAAACCAGAATAACTGACCAGCATTACCGATCTCGTAAGTGCCGTCACTGTTGCTATCTACTGCAGGTTCGTATGCTCCACACTTCGTGCAAATACCATTTACAAAATTGTGATCACTTTCGCTTGAACATACAGCCTTAATAGTAAATGCGTTCCACTGTTCTTGTAATTGATAATCCGCTACAGAAGTACTCGGGACATAAATAGGCACGCTTAAGTTCATTGTTGCAAAAGCTTCGCCCCATAACTCAGGAGGAGTTGTTGCCCAACAAGTCAACGAAGTCAATTTGTTACAATCAAAAAACGCATAACTTTGAATTGCTGTCAAAGTACTCGGCAATATCAAAGATGTAAAAGAGCAATTACGAAATGCCCACTGACCAATTTCTGTAACCCCTTCAGGAATATTGAAGACTGACAATTTTCTGCAATCAGCAAACGAATATTCACCAATTCTGGTTACTCCCTCTGATAAATTTACGGTTTTAAGATTTTGGCAAGTGTAAAAAGCACTCCAACCGATTGTTTTTACACTTGGGGGAAGAGAAACTACGGTAAGTCCATCGCAGTATCCAAACGCATGAGTGCCCAAGGTGGTAACGCCGTTAGGAATAACCACGTCAGCAATTTTACTGCATTCATTAAACGCATAATGACCTACGCTTGTAACCCCTGACTTAATCGTCAACTTGACAATCTCATCTTTGTAAGAGTACCACGGAGCTGTACCCGCTTCAAAATCATACATCACTCCAGTACCTTCAATTACCAATTCGCCATCAGTAAGAGTCCAAGTAAGGTTTTCTCCGCAAGAGTTCTGCGGTGCGTCTTCCTTAATAGTGTACAACTTCTCCTTACCCGCAACCATGCTGTCGGGAAATTTCAAGTAAGCTTTGCCAGCATCATTGACGAAAGATTCTTCTGTGACTTTATACCAAATAGCATCCTCCACATTTAACTGGAAGTAACTATAACCCGTTTCTATGGTGACAGACTGATTAACAAGTGTACCCAAAAGGTATTCAGACGCAGACGCATTCGCAACTCCTGAATTTGGGAGTTCCGACTCCGCAAGAATAACGGGTGTATTAGCAGGAATCTGACTACCCTCTATTTGCTTCAAATCCAAATAATCGCCATCCACTCCAGCTACTGTATAAGCGAATGAACCATCAGGTATTGCCGTTGCATAGGGCAAATAGGATGTAGAAACATTTGTTTGCCCCCATCCCACAATGGGAACCATCATCGCCACCAGAGCGACAAAGAATGTTTTTAATGTGTGTTTCATAAAATATATAATTAGGTTGATATTCCTATTGCAGAAAACGCCAAGCACCTTGCAGGTAGAGTTAACTCCACCTGCAAGGTACTTGGCGTTAAATTTTATACACAAAAGACCCGTTCTCGTATTCAAGAACGTAGGCTTTTAAGATGTTACTTGCTTGCTTGCTTGCTTGCTTGCTTGCTTGCTTGCTTGCTTGCTTGCTTGCT
>CALFGU010000190.1 GCA_937877685.1 uncultured Prevotella sp. | reverse complement strand
AAGTGGTCTTTCAAGGGCATGGTCAATGTCGGCCTTGTCGGCAAGGGCGTGGACGAAGCGCGTGAGATGCAAGTCCACATCACCCCGACCACGGACATGACTTTCGCCTAATCACGATTTACCAATTCTTCATTGACAAGGAGTAAGAGATGAGCAAGCAAATCACTTTTGAGAACGAGGGAAAAGAGTACACGCTTGAATACACTCTTCGCACGGCGGGTCTTGCGAACGCAGACGGGTTCGTACTGGACGAACTTGGTGATAAACCCGCGCTTATGATTCCGAAGCTTGTGTATTGGGCTTTCAACCGTCACCACAAGAGCATTACCCGCAAACAGACCGATGAGATTTACGCGCAGATTAAGGGCAAAAACGCCTTTATCACCGCGCTTGCCGAGATGTATGCGGAGGCTTGCAACGCTCTTGTCGATGAGGACGAGGAAGAGGCGGGAAACGCCAACTGGACTCTCACCTAAACGACAGGGCAGAGTCCAAGATTACGGGAGGAGTAGGCGGCACGAACGCCGCTCCTCCTTTGTCGTTAATGGCGGCTTTTGAACGGGCTTGCCCCACTTATATGCTATGGGGAATGACCTATGAGCAGTATTGGGACGGAGATGTTTCCGCGCACAAGATGTTCAGAGAGGCCGCGAAGCTACGGAAGAAACAAGTAAACGAGGACGCATGGCTACAAGCCGCATATATCTATGAGGCTATGTGTGCTACGGCATCCTTGTTCCGTGGCATGAAGCCGAGCAGACCGCAAAAGTTCCGTGAAGAGCCGTATGACATCTTTGAGGAAGACCGCAAACGGCGCGAGGAAGAAGCGGCAAGAGCCAAGTATGAGGCTATCCGCGATAAAGTTGCGGCCTTTGCAAAGGCTTTTAATGAAAAGCGAAATTCTAAAAGCGAGGAGGTGGGTATAGATGCCGGGTGTGACTACCAACGGGATTGAATTTAAGATTAAAGGAGATTCTGCGGGAGCAACGGTTGCCGTTGATAGTTTGCGAAAATCCCTCAACAAACTGGAAAAAGTAAACTATTACTTGATTTCAAGCGGTATTAGCGCAATCAGCAATGGAATGGCGGAATTGTCGCAATCGGTAAAGAAACTGGATGTTTCAAAAGTTACCGAGTTTGCGAAAGCTGTTGCGAAAATATCAAGGGCGGGTGCTTCAATCTCTTCGGGGTTCTCTGATTTGCCTCAAGTTGGGAAAAACATTGATTCCGTTGCGACATCTGCGAACAAGTTGCAAGATGCCATACCGAGCAAATATGCCCTTTCAGACCCCCAAAAACAATGGGCGGCAGACATGACTTCCATTGTTGAGGCGCAAGACAAAGGCTTTTGGGCGAATATGCGTGAAACGATGGATACTGCTCCGCTTGAGAGGTTTGGGCAAGCCGTGTCATCTATTGCCTCAAAACTGTTTGGAGTTTCTAACGCTTCAAAGTCTGCAAGCAATGGAGTTAAAGAGGTTTCCCGCTCCATTAAGAGTGTAGCGCATGAAGCTAAAAAAGCCGATTCGCCCTTGGCGAACTTCCTTTCTTCCCTTAAACGAATCGCGTTCTATCGCATGATTCGCGGAGTTATCAAGGCAATCACACAGGCGTTCCAAGAGGGCTTGAAAAACGCATACCAGTTCAGCAAGGCCACGGGCGATGGCGCGGGTCTTGCGGGTTCGCTTGATAGGCTTGCCACAACAAGCATGACAATGAAGAACCAACTTGGCGCGGCGTTTGGCGGTCTGCTGACGGCGATTACGCCCATTGTGGTTCAGATTATCAACCTTGTGACTCGCCTTGCTGAAGCACTCACTCGTCTTATGGCTATCTTTGGCGGTAGCGGTGTATATCTC
>CALFGU010000189.1 GCA_937877685.1 uncultured Prevotella sp. | reverse complement strand
GTAGGCGTCGTTGAGGAGAGGTTGAAGGTTCTGAGAATTCTGAGAACTCTGAATACTCTGAGAACTCCGACCACTAACCTGTGAAGGCCGCACGAGCGCCTCATTCCCCGCAAGGTTAGTAAGTCGGCACACCCGTCTTAAGTACGCCTCCGAGTCATTCTCATTCGGCGGAGCCCATCGGTAAATGATGTTGCGCGGAGTAAAGGGCTTATGTTGCGCCTCAAAATGTTTGTAATACGTTTCCAGGATGCGCCAAGCGGCGCGATAGCCCATCGTCATTGAAGTAAATTGCACGAACGCCTTGTCCGTCTGCTCCACTCGCGCACCCTGCCAACGCGAGGCAGAGTGGCGAATATTGAGCGGGTTGTTATTGCGGAGACCGCGAGGAAGAGTTTTCATGAGTGAGTAGTTAGTAGTGAGTAGAGAGTAGTGAGTAGAGGGTAGTCCATGCGGGTAGGGGGACGCTCGGAAAAAGATTGTCACATTGTCACATGTCACACACTCACTTTAAGCATTACTTTTCTTATAAATTCCCGCTTGTGTGGTTTCTTCAATTTTTCCTCGACTTTTCCATTGTCTAATCAATGCGTTGATGGTTTCATCTGTTGACGATGGGCGTAGTGTGCGCAATAGGTCGATTGAAAATTCTTGTGGCAGTTTAGGGAGTATGCTTAGGGGGTGATTGTTGGGATTTACACCGCAATGCTGTTCGTTTGCTTTTAGCAGGCGGTCGCGAAAGACGTGCCATTTCACCCATAGGTCATACTCAACGCTCCACGTTGCAAAATCAGCCAGTTCCTTTGTCCATGTTTGCCCGTGCATGAGGAAGAGCAACATGGCGCGGTTGAAGCCCGAGCGCACACTGCGCTTCACATAGTCGGCCATCACTTTATTGTTCAACTCCTTGGCGTATTGGATGAAGCGTCGTTGCACCATACGTGTCCACTCGATGACTGCAAGGTTTTCATACACCCCTTCGGCTTGTTTCAGTGCTTGGAGGTAGGGGCATAGGCGACTAGCGAAATCGGGGGTGTAGGTGTTAAACATGGGGATTTCCTCGCCCCAGTCGTCTTCGTCCACATGGATGGTGCAACAGGTGATACGCGAGAGGGTGCCGTCAATCAGGGCATTGGCGTTGAAGAAACTGTGCGCCATGGTTTGCGTCGTCGATGCGTTCCAATTTAGGCGCAAGACCACCTGTTCGTTTACAGAGTCAACCCCTACGCGCTCTTGCCCATAGATGGTGCGGTCATAGGCAAGTTTGATAAGTTCATTTTCCGCCCCCTTTTTTGACGCTGCATCAGCCATGCCGCGTAGTTGCTCAAGTTCGTTGATTTTGATGTACAAAGGCAGTTCGTCTGCCTCCTTGAGTCGTTTGACGAGTGCGGCATTCGTGGTGTTGGGCGACAGATGTTGTATGGCAAGTCCTTCAGGCCTTTTGGGCTTCTCCTTATTGCTTCCCATGGCTTTCACCTTCTCGCGCCACTCGTTTTCGGCCTTTCGGTTGATGCGGTCGCGCGCTTTGATGTCTGCCATGATAAAGTCAATAGGTGCGTCAACGGCTGATTTTCCGCTTGCCTGGGGCGCAATGAGCAGGTTGAGAAAGGCGGGCTCGTAGGCTTTGCCGTCGGCATATTGAAACCTCACATCCCCCCTCAAGTGTACTCCCAATGCAGGGAAAACAGCCATTGCCACGGCAGGCTTCATCCGTTCGGGAGTGGCAGAAAGGAGTAGGTTGATGACAGGAGGCATCTCCTTGGGCATAGCGGGCAGGGGCCAAGCGGGCATCACTTCTTCGTCGGCACCCTTTAGGGCGTTGCGCAGTTTATTCCCTAAAAAGGGTGTTTCGGGGTAGTTACACATGTCGGTGATGAGCCCCAAATATTCATCGTGTTCAAGGCCGAAGGTCGGGATGATTTCCGCCAACCATTCGGGGTTGTTGTCGGTGATTTTGCGCAGGTCAACGGCAAGTTCTTTAATGAGCGTATGTCGCCCACCTTCGTAGGGAAATCCGTTTGATTGCGCAATCAGCCGTTCTACAATCAAGGCGTAAGGCACTCCTTTATACGTATCAGGAAACCTGCGCTCTTTCTTCTCGCAATTATTGCCCGTTGTTGAAGCTCTCTTTACCTCGCGACTTGTTCGCTGTGTCTTGACCTGCGAAGGCGTTACGTCCAGCTGTTTTGGGGCAAAAAGGGCGGTGCGGTTGATGTGATAAATATCCTCCTGAATGGGTAGAAAGGAGGCACGCGAATGGTCGCTACAAGCAACGTCTGACGGTTGGTCAATGCCCATGAGATGAAGCCACTGCGCCTTTGCTTCCTCAAATGGTAGCGCCATTTGCCCTTCTCTTCGCTGAACGACAATGCGTAGCCCCTCGCCGCTTGGCGTCTTGTGGAGTAAGAGCAGGTGGTCGAGCAAGTCATGCTCCTGCAAGCGCGTGATGACGCACTGCGCCAAGTCTGCAATGTCACCTTCAACATGGTCAAGGTCAATCATCAGCAGTTGCGTGGGTTTCATAAACGCTCTGTTGCGACTGCCCTTGGGCTTCACCCCCTTCTCCTTACACTCCGCCACATAGGCGTCGTAACGCTCTGCATCGAGCATCCCTTGAAAATAAATCATCGGCAGGAGGTGCTTGCTCTCATCCGGGTGCGCTCCCGCTCGCGCTTTCTCCACGAGTTCTTTTGCGCGTGGAGAAGCGGTGAGGTTGTCAAATAGTTCAGGCGTGAGGGGCTTGAGTTTAGTGTCGTATTTTACCTTCAACTTCAGCTCTTCTCCCTTGCGTTCGACGTACGATTTGTTAAAATCCGTGTAATACAACGTCTCTTTCATCTTAAGCCGCAGGTTTAGGGTTCGTATTGTCGGTAAGCGCTTCAAGGTCAATCACGAGGGGTTTCAACGCACCTCTTCCAATGGCTTCCGCCACGAGTCCCGCATCCTCCTCATAAAGTCGCTTCGCCAGTTCGTTCGTGAGGTCAGTGGGTAGCGCAGTCGTAATGCGACACTTCGTCTTGAGGCGCTGAATGTTGGAGAACACCCCAATCTTCTCCTCATCCTTCACAATCTTGCGAACAGGGTCAGCCTGCGCATACGGGCGAATCTCCATCGTCTTCCCATCCGCCATCATGCCCCAACTCCCCCGTGTCTTACCCTCCGCCAGGCACCCTTTCGAGCGCAGAAAAGCAACCGCTTCGGGGCAGAGTTCAAACGTGATAGACTTGTCAGAAGAAAAAACGGCAGAAACCATAAAGCTAAAATTTTCCATAGTGTGTAATGTATTATTTATGTTAGTTAATCAGTGTTGCCCCTGTCCGTGCCTTTCATCTTGCGCGCAATGATATATAATGATTAGCACATCGCAGTGAGCCTTTTTCTTTGTGATTACACCGCGAAATTGCCACTATTTCCCTGATGTTACTAATGTGAATTATGTTTGTTATTGGGGGAGAATAATTAACATAAAAAAGAAAGAAAAGGAGTTGGTAAAATGAAAAGAAAAATTTCTTTAGTTATAGCAGTTGTTGGATTTATCAGTTTAATAGTTGGTGGTAGTTTATTATTTAAAAGTCTAACAGCAAGTAGAGATGAATATGAATTTTTAAAAGCCTCAATCGTAACTGATTATGAAACTTTTAAAGTTAAAATAG
>CALFGU010000188.1 GCA_937877685.1 uncultured Prevotella sp. | reverse complement strand
GGGGATGCGGCGTGGCGTAAGGCTAAAACATTGAATCAACCATCTCTTCCGCACGCTTCAAAAAGTTTGCGTCTATCTTAGGTACCTTAGTGAGGTCACCCTTCAAGTTTTCATAACTCATCTTCCCCTTCAGCGTAATAATCATCGGGGAAACGTCTTCACCAACTAACTGATAAACAATTTCGTAAGCGTATTTCTCATCGCCAAGAATGTAACTACGCATGGTCAAACCGTCTTGCGCGGGCTTTTCTTGCAGTTTGAAACCATTGTCTAAGAGTTTCTGAAGCTCAACGTCCAAATGTTTCAAAAATTCTTGGGGATTCGTTTCATTAGCAATCATTGTTTGCTGCTCAATTTTCGATTTGCCCTTCATACCCTTGTTCATCATCTTCACAAGAAACGAGGGAAATTTCACAACTTCTACGCCCTCTACTTTGTCAAGCGCCTTGTGCATATCGTCAAGCGTTTGCGCAACAGAGATTTGGGAAACAAGCAATAGGGCAAGGGTAATAATGAGATTTTTCATATACTTAGATACTTTAGGTTTAACGTTCAGCGTTCGGATTAAGGTGATTGTTGAGCAACTCCGCGACTTCATCCACCGAGATTCCTAATTGTTGCAACTTCAAAGCAATGCGGGGCACTTCTGTCTCAAAGAAATGGCGGCGGCGGTTATCAAGGATAATCTGTTGCGCCTCGGGGGCTACGAAATACCCCAATCCGCGCTTGCTGTATAGCACCCCACGCTGCGCCAAGAGGTCGTAGGCCTTAACCGTAGTGTTTACATTGACCTCTAAGAGCACGGAATAATCGCGCACTCCAGGCACACGGCTGTCTGCAAGGTAGATACCCGCCAGGATTTCATCACTCAGTCGCTCGGCTATCTGAATAAATATGGGTTGTCCGTCTGTAAAATTCATAGCATTCGGCTGAAGGGGTGAATATTAAAGAACCTGGATGCGGCAATAGCGACGGTAGGAAAGGTAGACTACTCCTACGGCGAGCGCAACGACTAAGAGGCTGTAGGGCATCAGGATTGAGGGAGACGACAAGAAGATATTGTCGAAAAATACTGGGATGTTGAGGAAAATACCCGGGTTCACGAAGAGCATAATGGCGGTTACTTTCACGAATGCCATTTTTCGGAAAAACGCACTGCCCAAGATGTACAAACTGCAAGCGAGCAAGTGGCACGCAAAGAAGAGGTAGGGCGAAGCGGGAAGCACTTCTTCAAGATCAGCGTAGAACGTGAAGAGCTGACAAACCTCACCGAGTTGCAACAACAAGCTATGCTGCGCCACAACTCCCACCCCATGGGCAACCAAAGTATAAAGGGCATTGATAAGTTCGGAGCAGAGGTAACTCATGAGGAACACGAACTGAAAACCTAAGATGGCGAGCAGATGGCGTACGGCAGCCTTCTCCAAATTTGAGGCGGGGAGCATAAAGCTTGAGATGCGGCGTTCCTTCGTGTCGATGTCGGCGTAAACAAGGCTCAGGGCGTAACATGAACCCAAGACTTGAATCACCACGACGCAGAACAACTGCACAAAAAAGCGGAGGGGCAGTTCCTCAATAGCGTTTCCGAGAAAATGAGTCAAGGTGTTGGCGATAAAGAGTACGGCAAAAAATGCCATGTATGTGCGGCGGTGCTCCACAAGGTCGCGACGGAGCACACTGCAAAAGCGGGAGTATGAAAAGTGAGTCATAGCGGAAGGTTAATGAGGGTAATAGGCAGCATTTTTCTTCGCCTGGCGCGCCGTCTCAATGAGGTTGGGCACGGCATGTACGGCATTAAAGAGCAGTTCGAGGTTGAGCGGAGTTTCCACTCCCTCGGTGTTGGCACACACTACGAGGTGGCCGCCAATATAGGGGTAGGCAAAGAGGGCATCCTCCGTGGACGCACCCATAGGTCGCTGCTCAAAACTGAGAAGTTCGGAGAGTTCGGCTGTAGAACAGTCGGCAAGCAAACGGCTACGCTCTACGATCATCACATGGTCCAAAAGCACGTTTACGTCGCCCACTTGGTGCGTAGAAATCAAGATG
>CALFGU010000187.1 GCA_937877685.1 uncultured Prevotella sp. | reverse complement strand
TGGAACCGAAAGAGGCAGGTATCGAGGGAGCTAAGGAAATTTTCTTTGCCGTTATCTCCACTACCATCACCTTGGTGGCAGTATTCTTCCCCATTGTGTTTATGGAAGGAACCACGGGTAGATTGTTCCGCGAATTTAGTTTCGTAATCGCTGGCGCCGTAATCATCAGTACGTTTGTCGCACTGACGCTCACACCAATGCTTGCCACAAAACTCTTGAAGCGCCGTGAGCAACACAACTGGTTATACCGCAAGACGGAACCTTTCTTTGAAGGACTCAACAATATTTATTTGCGTACGCTCAACTCCTTCCTCTATCGCCGCTACCTTGCGGTGGCAATTATGGTGGGCGCTTTCGGTACGGCGATTTACTTGTGGAATGCTACCCCCTCGGAAATGGCGCCGCTTGAAGACCGTTCTTCACTCACCGTGCGCACAAGCGGTCCTGAAGGGGTGACTTACGAATTCATGCGTGACTACACAGAAGACGTACGTGCTCTTGTGGACAGCATCGTGCCTGACGCAAAGTTTGTAACGGCACGCGTTTCGAGCGGTGGGGGTAACCTCCAAATTACGCTTAAGGACCTTGGCGACCGCGACTACACACAGATGCAGGTGGCAGACAAACTCTCACGCGCCGTGCGTAGCAAGACCGATGCCCGTGCCTTTGTGCAACAGCAAAGTACGTTTGGCGGACGCCGTAGTCGTATGCCTATTCAGTACGTGCTTCAGGCGCAAAGCATTGAGAAGTTGGAAGAAGTGTTGCCTAAGTTTATGGCAAAGGTGAGCGAAAATCCCGCATTCCAAATGGCGGACGTGGATTTGAAGTTCTCGAAACCCGAATTGCAACTCAGTGTGAACCGTGAGAAGGCCAATATGTTGGGAGTGAATACGAAGGATGTGGCACAGACCCTGCAATATGGTTTGAGCGGTCAGCGCATGGGTTACCTTTACATGAACGGTAAGCAATACGACATCGTGGGTGAAATCAACCGCCAGCAGCGTAACACTCCCGAAGCCCTCCGTGCTATTTATATGCGTAATGGTGAGGGTAAGATGATTCAGATGGAAAACCTTGTGGACCTCAAGGAAAGTATAGCTCCCCCGAAACTCTATCGCTACAACCGCTTTGCCTCAGCCACCGTTTCGGCAGCGCTTTCTGAAGGTTACACCATCGGAGAGGGCTTGGACGAAATGGACAAGATTGCCGCAGAAGTGTTGGACGACACCTTCCGCACCGCACTTTCGGGCGACTCTAAGGAATACCGCGAAAGTAGTTCTTCACTCCTCTTCGCCTTTGGTTTGGCCATCTTGCTTATCTACCTCATTTTGGCGGCACAGTTTGAAAGTTTCCGCGATCCCTTCATCATTATGCTCACCGTTCCCTTGGCTGTGTTCGGAGCATTGGTATTCATGAACTTTGGGGATCAAACGATGAACATCTTCTCACAAATTGGTATCATCATGCTCATTGGTTTGGTGGCGAAAAACGGTATTCTTATCGTGGAATTTTCCAATCAAAAGTTGGAAGCGGGCGAACCTATTCACGAAGCAATTCGAAGTGCATGCGTACAGCGCCTTCGCCCCATTTTGATGACTGCTGCATCTACGATTCTTGGACTCCTTCCCCTCGTTTATGCTAGCGGAGAAGGTTCTGCAGGACGTGTAGCCATGGGTACTGCCGTTGTAGGCGGTATGCTCATATCTACATTCCTCACGATGTATGTAGTGCCGGCAATTTACTTGTTTGTGAAGAAGAAATCTTAATAGGTTATAAGGTCGCTTCGCTCAGAGAACTCAAGATTTTAAGGATTTAGCCTCTATTAAGTCCCTAAAACCTTCCTTTTAGCGTAGCGCCCTAACAACCACATAACCTCATAAAAATTATGCTTACCCTCGCCTTTGCGGCTATCGCCGCTACTGCGCAACCCCAAACGGACAGTTTGACCGTTACGTTACACCAATGTATCAATCGTGGGTTGAAGAATAATTACGAAATACAGATCGTGCGCCTTGACGAGCAGGTTGCTGAAAATAATGCTACCCTTGCAAATGCAGGAGCACTGCCCACCGTCAATGCTACGGCAGGTTACACGGGCAATCTCTCTTCCACGGAAACGAAACAGGGAGGCGTCACTAACCGCAACACCAATCAGTTGGCACACACTATGCGTGCGCAGGTTGCGGCAGACTGGACACTCTTCGACGGTTTCAAAATTCAAACAAACTACAAGCGCTTGAAGGAACTCCGTCGCAAGAGTGAAGTGCAAACACGCGTAGCTATTGAAGACTTTGTAGCAGAAAGTGCTACAGCATACTTCAATGTGGTGCGCCAACGCCTGCGCATGAAGAACTTGCGCGAGTCACTCGAACTCTCGCGCGAACGCCTCCGTATCGTGAGCGAGCGCTACAAACTCGGAAGTGCCTCTCGCCTCGACCTTCGCAGTGCGGAAGTTGACTTCAACGCAGATAGCGCACAGGTGCTCTCACAACACGAAGCGCTCATCACTTCCTATGTTGACCTTCAGGAACTCATGGGGGCTGCAGCGCAATATAAAGATGGTTATGGTTTTTACATCATCAACCCTACCGATACGGCGATCAACCTTATCAAAACCATTAGTGTTGATACCTTAGAGCAAGCCATGCTTCGCTCAAATGCACGACTCATTGCGGCGGCATCTTCCGAACGTCTCTCGGAGTTGGACTACAAAGCGGTACAAAGTCGTGACTTTCCCTATGTAAAGTTAGCCGCAAACTATGGTTATACCTACAACAACCAACCTCAAACGCCCTCTATGCAACGTCACGAATGGGGAGGTCAGTTAGGCGTGACCGTAGGTATGAAAATCTTTGACGGACAACGCAAACGCGAACGACAGAATGCCCTTATCGCCATTGAACAAGCACAGTTGGCAACGGCAGACCTTGAACTAACTCTCCGTGCACAGTTAGAACGTCTTTGGAAGTCGTACATCAACAACTATCAACTTCTTGGTCTTGCACAGGAGAACCTCCGTGCCGCCGAAGAACAATACGAAGCCGCGCAGGAGCGCTTCATGCTCGGTGACCTTTCGGGGATTGAAATGCGACAAGCGGAACAAAATCTGCTCAGCGCCCGCGAACGTTTGCTCGACGCTCAGTACAGCACAAAGATTTGTGAAATATCGCTCCTCCAAATTAGTGGACAAGTGATGAAGCACTTCTTGGGATAATTTTTTAGTCTATAATAAGCAAGAGGGTGTGTCAAATTATTTTGGCACACCCTCTTGCTTGTGTTATACAATAATATAGTTGTTACCCCGAGTCTTGTTTACCGCAACATCGGACTATGCAACTCATATATTATATCTATAATTTACGCATCAACCTTCTCATCAGCAACTGCGTCTGGCGTTTCTTCCTCAACAAGTGGTTGCTGGGGTTTACTTTTTTCCAATCGCTTCACCTCACAACGATAACGAGCGATACGGATAAAGGTTAACAACTCAATCACACTATACAGTATAGCAGCATACCCCACAATTAAATAAGGATATTCGATTTCCTCTAGCGGACGGAGCAGTAAGTAAAGGCCTACTGAGAAAATCGCTAGCGGAAATAGATAATAGACAACGCCATTCTTCATTCCTTCACGACTCCACCTTATTAATTGGATGATTTGGAAGAAACCTCCCAATACGAGTAACGAAGCTAAGAGATAGAACAACGCATTGATAAATGTGCTTGGGATAACCAAGAGAACAATGCCCATTAGCACGCATCCCCCTCCGACTATCAAGGGAATTATCGGAAGCGATTGGGTGGACTTATACTTAGTAAAGGCATTAAATAGGGTTATTAATCCTGGAAGGAGAAACAAGACTCCCACTCCTTGAACAATATAACGCGCCATTTCCGTAGCGTACAAAACTAAAGAAATGCCAATTCCCAACACAATTAGGGAACTAAGGATTGGTCTGTTCTTCATAAGACATCTATTTCATTTAACCATTCGGGTGAACCTTTTGGGGAGCACTGCTACTTTATAACAACTCCGCCAACTTTGCTGCCAACTCATGGGCACGGAGTCCTGAAGCAACAACCTTACCATCGGGACCAAAAAGGATGGTTGCGGGAATGGCATTAATACCATAAACCGCAGCACCTTCACACTGCCAACCCTTGAGGTCTGAAATGTGGTGCCAGGGGAGTTCCATCTTGTTGATTGCACCTACCCACGCTTTCTTATTATTATCGAGCGACACGCCTACGATGTCAAAACCTTTGTCCTTATACTGTTCATAGATTTTCTTTACCTCAGGCATTTCCTGACGGCAGGGACCACACCAACTTGCCCAGAAATCAACGAGCACGTACTTGCCTTTACCTACAAACTCTGTCAAGTGACGCTCTACGCCTGTAGTGTCTGCCATAGCGAAATCTATCACTTCAGCACCCACCTTTTGGTTCTTCCAACCCTTGATGGCCTTGTTCAAACGACCAAGCAACGACACCTGAAGAAAGGCAGGGTTTTGCTCAGAAAGGTCTATGAGCACATCATTTTCAAGATATGTGCCGTAGAAACCAAGATAAAGTGCGGGGAACTTCATCTGCAGATTTTCAGCACACATCTGCTTTAAACCACCCACAACTTGCGCCATGGCTTCATCGTATTTTGCAGAAAGTTCACGCATTGCCTCTTCCGTGGCAGTACCTTCACGACGCATGTTTTGCGCTTGCTGTTGAATTGCCTGCAAACTATTCATTGGAGTTGCCAATCTGAAAGCCCATGCCGTGAGACTATCATTCTCTGCAGTACCCGTAGCCTTTTCAGTAGCCAAGTCCACCTGCACGTTTCCGTCAAGAACCACATAAAGTTTGCGACCATTATCTGCGCTCACCTGTGCATAGAGTTTGCCGTCAGCATCTCCCTTAAACGAGAACGCTCCATCGGTAACAAAAGTGGAGTCAACTTGATTACCCTCAAAGTTGCGTAAATACACCTTGAGCACACCTCGAGGAGCGCTACCCTTTACTTCATACTGTTGTGCTGAAGCCGTAGAAAAACCAACTACAGCAAGCAAAGTGAAAAACATCTTTTTCATAATCTTCATATTTAAGTTTATATTTTTCATTTTAACGCGACAAAGGTAGCACATTTTGAGGATTCTATCACACGAAATTTGTATATTTGCCGAGGTAATTTAAAAATTCTACAACATGGAACCTGGAAAAAGCGTAGTAATCATTCCTACGTACAACGAAAAGGAAAACATTGAAGCCATCATTCGTGCCGTAATGGCGCTTGAAGATAAGTTTGACATTTTGGTCATCGAAGACGGTTCGCCCGACGGCACTGCCGACATTGTCAAAGGACTTATGGCGGGCGACTTCAAGGGACGCCTTCACATTATTGAGCGCACGGGAAAGTTAGGTCTCGGAACGGCGTACATCACTGGCTTTAAGTGGGCCATCGAACAGAAGTACGACTTCATCTTTGAGATGGACGCCGACTTCAGTCACGACCCCAAGGACGTTCCCCGCTTGTTAAAGGAAGTGCGCGACAATGGTTACGACGTAGCTATCGGTTCGCGCTACATCACTGGCGTAAACGTTGTAAACTGGCCCATGGGACGTGTACTCATGAGTTATTACGCTTCAAAGTATGTGCAGTTCGTAACGGGCATTCCTGTCAACGACACAACTGCCGGATTTAAGTGCTACCGCCGTAAGGTGCTTGAAACCATTAATCTTGATGCCATCCGCTTCAAGGGTTATGCTTTCCAAATTGAAATGAAATTCACCGCCTATAAGTTAGGCTTTAAGATTAAGGAAGTTCCCGTAATCTTCGTCAACCGTGAATTAGGTACGAGCAAGATGAGCGGCGGCATTTTTGGCGAAGCCCTTTTTGGAGTTATCAAACTTCGCCTCGCTTCTATGTTCGGAAAGATTAAGCCCAGAGCATAATGGGAAAGAAGGAAGGAGAAAGGAGAAAGGAGAAATATGCTGGTGCATGAATGTCCCGCATAAATATTTTCTTCTTCCCCCTTTCTCCTTTCTAATTTTATCCCTCAAGGCATTTCTCATTTCTACTTTCTCATTTCTCCTTTATTTATATGACCACTCTCATAACCAACGCCCAAATTGTCAACGAAGGCAAAATCTTCAGCGGTGCTATCCTTATTGCGGACGACCGTATTGCTGACATCATAGCATCCCCCACGCTGCTCCCAGAAGCAGACACCGTTGTAGATGCTCAAGGTTGCTACGTGCTTCCTGGAGTTATTGACTGCCACGTTCATTTCCGCGACCCTGGTCTGACTCACAAGGCTGATGTTGCAAGTGAAAGTCGCGCCGCCGTTGCAGGAGGTGTGACCACCGTGTTTGACATGCCCAACACCGTGCCTCAAACAACCACCCTCGAAGTCTATGAAGAGAAGAACAAGCACTTTGCAGCGCAATGTCTTGCAAACTTTGCGATTTTCTTCGGTGCTACAAACGATAATCTTGAAGTTGTTAAATCACTTGACCCTCAGACCACTTGTGGCGTAAAACTCTTCATGGGTTCTTCAACAGGCAATATGCTTGTGGATAAAGAAGTGGCGTTGCGCGAATTATTTGCAAACTGCACACTGCCTATCATGACCCACTGTGAAGATTCAACAATCATCGCAGAGAATACCAAGCGACTCAAAGAACAACTCGGCGGAGAACCTGGAGTTGAGTATCATCCAGAAATTCGTTCGGCAGAAGCGTGTTACCGTTCAACGCAACTCGCCGTGAGTCTTGCCAAGGAATATGGTGCACAACTCCACGTGGCTCACTTAACTACAAAGGAGGAACTCACGCTCATTGACGCTGCCGATAGCAACATCACGGCTGAAGTGTGTATCCCCCACCTCGTCTTTACCGACAAAGATTACGCTACATTGGGCACTCGCATCAAGTGTAACCCTGCCGTGAAGGACGAGTCTCACCACGCAGCACTCCGCTCTGCGTTGACTAACGGCAAAATTCACACCATTGCCACAGACCATGCTCCCCACCTGCTTGACGAAAAGAAGGGCGGTGCACTTACTGCTGTGTCGGGCATGCCTATGGTGCAATTTTCGCTCGTGTCAATGCTCGAACTCGTCAACCAAGGCGTGCTCCCCATTGAGCAACTTGTAACCTTGATGAGTCATAACCCCGCAAAGCGCTTCTCCGTGAAAGACCGCGGTTTCTTACGCAAAGATTACAAAGCCGACCTCGTAATCGTGCGTCCTAATATTTCTTGGACGCTCACATCGGAGTGCATCAAGAGCAAGTGTGGATGGAGTCCGCTTGAAGGGCAGACCTTTGCGTGGAAGGTTGAAAAAACCTTCTGCAACGGTGTCTTGGTTTATGCCGACGGAGACATCTGCCCCAATGCTCCACAAGGCGAGCGCGTTACTTTTGACAGATAACGATGAACGTCCGAATCTACCGCCCCACAGACTTGCTCCCCCATGTGGATTGGACACACTTTCTCTTCGCCTGGGGATTTAAGGGCGAGGCGATGCGTTCAAAAGAGGCGCTTGCGTTAAAGGCGGAAGCCCAAGAGGCGCTACAGGAAATGGAAGCGAAAGGCACGCAAGTCAAGGCGGGTTTTCTGATTGTGGATGCAGCAAGCGAGGGCGATGACATCCTTATCTACCTGACGAACGAGACCTTGCGCCTCCCCTGTCTGCGTCAGCAACGCGGGGATAAGGGTAGCGACGTCTTCCGCTGTCTTGCCGACTACTTAGCCCCTGCCTCTCGGCGCCACCCCATTGGCAATCGCCTCGGCATCTTTGCCACAGCGACTCATGCGCCTCAATTAGAGGAGGTGCAGACGGAATATCAACGCCTATTGCTTCAAACCCTTGCTGACCGACTTGCCGAAGCCGCCGCCGAGAGGGTGCATCACGAAGCGCTGTTTCACGAATGGGGAAAACCCTTTGACCAACCGCTCGTGGGCATTCGCCCTGCCGTGGGTTATCCATCTCTGCCCGACATGAGCGCCAACTTCTTGCTCGACAAGATTATGGACTTTAACCGCCTTGGAATTCAACTTACCGAAAATGGAATGATGATTCCTCACGCTGCAGTTTCGGGACTTATTTTTGCGCACCATGAAGCAAAATATTTCAACGTAGGAGTGATTTCTGAGGAACAGTTTAACGATTATGCAAGGCGCAAGGGGATGCCTCCTCAAGCGTTGAGAAAGTTCATTCCTAATGTTGAAAAAACATAGGTAAACTTAGATAATAATATAGCAGTTAAACCCAAAGTTGAATTTCCCCCCCCTCCCCCTATCTTAAGGGGAGAGCGTAGTTAGATTCATCCGTTAAAACATCCATTGGGGTAAACATTGAGGGTAAGAACAATCCGAATGGCGCTATCCCCTTAAGATAGGGGGAGTACCTCCGTAGGAGGGGAGGGGGTATGATAACATTCTCTCAGTTTCCTCTTAGCATTTCCGCTGTTTCCCTTAAGATAGGGGAAGTGCCGCAAATCCTATATCATTACCAAAACTTAAGGTTCACACCCCCTTAAAGAATTTTTCTTAACTCTCAAAGAATTTTTCCTAAACCTCAAAGAATTTTCACGAAGTTACGATTAGTTTTCTATTTCTGAATTCAAATCATAAATTCCTGAATTGCAATCACATTCAATCATCGCTATTTTCCCCACATTACAGAGAAAAAATCTATAACACTTTTATCGTATGACTACAAATTTCAAACGCCTCCTTTTGGTTCTCTCATTGGTAATTGCAAGCATGACAGCCGTCGCACAAAACGTGCAACTCCATTACGACTTTGGTCGTGCACTTTATGATGAAAATGCTACGCGCCCAGAATTGACTACTACCGTCGAAATGTTTCGCCCAGACAAATGGGGTAGTACCTTTTTCTTTGTTGACATGGACTATGCTGACAACGAGGTGAAGTCTGCTTATTGGGAAATTGCCCGTGAGTTGAAATTCTGGAAGGCACCCGTTTCGCTCCACGTGGAATACAACGGCGGACTCAATTATATTAAGGACGCTTACCTCGCTGGTGCTACTTACGGTTGGAACTCCAAGGACTTCAGCAAGGGATGGACGTTTACCCCCATGTATAAGTACATCAGCGATAACGAAGATCCTCACAACTTTCAGTTGACCGCAACGTGGTATCTCCACATGCTTGACGGCAAACTCTCATTCACGGGATTCGCTGACTTCTGGCGCGAGAAGCATGTGGATGGCGCGGGCAATTCTCACAATTACACATTCCTCGCTGAACCTCAGTTGTGGTTGAACTTCAATCGCTTTAAGTGGGCAGACAAGGACTTTAACCTCAGTATCGGCACAGAAGTTGAACTGTCAAACAACTTTGCCCTCTTCGATGGGTTTTATGCCATCCCCACCCTTGCTGTGAAGTGGGAATTCTAAAGAAGTCTCTCTTGTCCTCATAGCCCTCTACGTAGCAAAATTTTCGCTGCGCTAAAATTCACGCTTTCCCCTCCTAACCTCCCTCCCCTTCCTCAATGAAACGCTTAGCCTCACTTGACATACTCCGTGGGTTTGACCTCTTCCTCCTACTCTTCGTGGGGCCCGTGGTTAGTTCGCTCGCCGCCGTCTCTGACGCCAAGTGGACCAACTCTTTGGCTTACCACTTTGACCATGCCGCATGGGACGGACTACGCATGTGGGATCTTGTTATGCCACTATTTATGTTTATGGCGGGAGTGTCAATACCCTTTGCCTTACGCAAGGAGGTGAAAGGCGCGGGAATTTGGCGCCGAATCTTAAAGCGTGTCATCTTGCTCTTTCTCTTGGGGATGGTTGTCCAAGGCGGTTTGCTCACTTTCAATTGGGAGCACTTCACTTTCTATACCAACACGCTCCAAGCCATAGGTTTTGGCTACGGCATCGCTGCCATTTGCCTGCTCACGCTTTCTGTGCGCATGCAAGTCCTTACTACGCTTGCGCTACTCACTATCTATGCCATCCCCATGATGCTCGTGGGCGACTATACGCAAGATGGCAACTTCGCCAACCTTGTTGATGCCACCGTCTTGGGACGCTTCCGTGGTGATCCTTCTTACACATGGGTGTGGAGCACACTTGCCTTTGCCGCCACCACAATGTTAGGCGCGCTTTCGGGACAAGTGATTCGCTACAAGGAACTTTCAAAACAACAAATCACCTTGATTTTAGTGGGTTTGGGACTTTTACTGCTCGCTTTGGGTTACCTCTGGGGCAACTTCCTCCCTATCAACAAACGCCTTTGGACATCGTCAATGACACTCGTAACGGGCGGCTACTGCTACCTGCTCTTGGCGCTCTTCTATTACGTTATCGACGTCTTAGAATGGAGTCGCGGATTGGAGTGGCTGAAGTGGTACGGCATGAATGCCATTGCCGCCTACATGATTGGCGAATGCATCAACTTCCGTAGCGTTGTCCACTCCGTAAGTTATGGTCTCCAACCCTTCCTCGGCGATTACTACAACCTCTTCCTCACCTTCGGCAACTGCCTCGTATTGCTCCTCATCCTCCGTTGGATGTACCGCAACAAGATTTTCTGGAAAGTGTAACACTTCCCCACTCCCATCCCCGTTAATCTTTAACCGTTAACCGTTAATCTTTAACCGTTCACCATTAACCTTTCACCCTTCCCCGTTAACCGTTCACTCATGAAAAACGATCCCCAACCCTGGACCATCCTCCACTCCGAATACCTCATCCGTCGCCCTTGGCTCACCGCACGTCGCGACCATGTGCGCCTGCCCAACGGTTCTGAAAATCCCGAGCACTATGTGTTGGAATATCCCGACTGGGTAAACGTCATTGCCCGCACGAAGGACGGACGCTTTGTGCTCATCCGCCAATATCGCCACGGTCTGCGCCAAACGGCATACGAAGTCTGCGCCGGATGTATCGACCCCGAAGACGCTTCTCCCGAAGTAGCGGCACGACGTGAGTTACTGGAAGAAACGGGTTACGGTGGTGGCACTTGGAAACTCTTAACCGTCATCTGCGGTAACCCTTCTACGACAAACAACCTCACCTACTGCTTCGTAGCCGAGGGCGTAGAGAAAATAGACACCCAACACCTTGAAGCCACAGAGGACATCACCGTCCACCTACTCACGAAGGAAGAACTCATGCGCATCCTGCTCAACGACGAAATCAAGCAAGCCCTCATGGCAGCCCCCTTGTGGAAATACCTCTACTTGGAAGATTGTCCCAATAATCCTTAAAATCTCCCGTCCCCTAAATTCAGTCCCCTCCGTTGCGACGCCGTCGCAACGCCTCAGAACCTAAAAACCTCAGAACCTTTAAACCTCAAAACCTCAACTATGACTATCACCCCAAACATCCGATACATCGGTGTCGATGACACCACCCTCGACCTCTTCGAGGGACAGTATATCATCCCCAACGGCATCTCTTACAACTCCTACCTTATCCTTGACGAGAAGGTAACAATCATGGACACCGTTGACGCACGCAAGGCAAAAGAATGGTGGGCAAATCTTGAAGCAGCCCTTGACGATCGCACCCCCGACTATCTTGTCGTGCAACACATGGAACCCGACCACGCCTCGCTCGTAGCAGAAGTGATGGAGCGCTTCCCCAACCTTCAAGTGGTAGCCACTCAGCGTGCTCTCCAAATGATGCCCCTCTTCTTTGAAGGCGCAGATTTCTCCAACCGTAGCATTGCCGTGGGCGAAGGCGACACCCTCTCGCTCGGCGCACATTCCCTGCGCTTCTTCCTTGCACCTATGGTCCACTGGCCAGAGGTAATGGTGAGTCTTGAAGAGACGGAAGGCATCCTCTTCGCCGCCGACGCCTTCGGAAAATTCGGAGCGCTCTGCCACGAAGAGGATTGGGCATGCGAAGCTCGCCGTTACTACTTCAATATTTGCGGTAAATATGGCATGCAAGTGCAAGCGTTACTCAAGAAACTCGCTGGCGCAAACATCTCAACCATCTGCCCGCTCCACGGTCCCATTCTCACAGAAAACCTTGGCTACTACATCGGACTCTACGACACCTGGAGCAAATACGAACCCGAAACCGAGGGCGTATTCATCGCCTATGCCTCCATCCATGGCGGTACGGCAAAAGCGGCACACAAGTTAGCTGAAATCCTCCGCGAGAAGTGTGCTCCCAAAGTATCCATTGCCGACCTTAGTCGCGACGACATGGCAGAAGCAGTTGAAGATGCCTTCCGCATGAGCAAACTCATCGTCTGCGCCTCCTCTTACGACGCCGGACTCTTCCCTCCCATGCACGAATTTCTCCACAAGTTGATTATCAAGAACTACCAGAACCGCCGCGTCGGCATTCTCGAAAACGGTTCTTGGGCACCTACCGCTGGAAAAGTCATGCGCAACATGCTCCTCGAGATGAAAAACCTCGACATCGTCTCTCCCATGGTCACCATCCGCGCACGCATGAAAGCAGAAGACCTTCCCGCCATGGAGGAATTGGCTGACGCTATACTCAAATAAAAAGTCTATTCAGACAATCCCAATAAAACGACCGAGAGAGGACGTATCACAAACACGCACCTCTCTCGGTCGTTATTTAAATAGGAATATTACTGTCCGGCAAAAAGTTTCACGCGGATTTCGCGGATTTCGCAAAGACTGTGCAGGAAAACAATAAGTCTCTCTTATGAATGATTACGCAGAGTCATACTTTGCTTCGCTCGTATGTTGCCATCCGGACGGCAAAGCACAAGCGTTAGCGTGTGCTTCTCCGCGTGCTCTCTTAATTGGAATTTAGAAATTCCGCATACCTTCGCATAATCTGCGTAATCCGCGTGAGATTAAGAAAATGGGGACTTGTTCTCTTGAAATTACTTCTTAGATTGAGATAATGAAATTGACTTTAAGAATTGGCGTCTCTTCATATGTCAATAATATTAAGATTTGAAAAATATAATGGTCCAAAGACTTTTCTTATAGTCTTTGGACCATTATATTTTTGAGTAATGTTACTTACCACTTCACCCTAAAATACTCCAGCAACGCCTTATAGTTGTCTTGAGCAGTGAGGCAAGTGTCTGTAAGGTATCCATCTATATGTCCCCAATTTTGCAGGCCACGGTAGTAAAATAAACGGAGGTCTTGCGTGATGATAAAGGGGACGATCTTTGCTTGTAGGCATTGCCAGAACATAAGCAATCGCCCGACACGTCCGTTACCATCTTGGAAGGGGTGGATTCGCTCGAAGCGTACATGGAAATCTAGGATGTCGTGGAACATTACTTTTGAAATGGCTGTGTAATCCTTGAGCAATTCTTTGATGGCATGATGCACGGCTTCTGGTTCTGTAGTATCCATGCCTCCCACTTCATTAGGCAAACGTTTGTAATCGCCCACCGAGAACCAATCCTTATTACTATCAGAAGTTCCTGATTTTAACATTAAGTGCAGTTGCTTGATATGCGCCTCGGTAATCTTATCCGTTGCGTGGTCAATGATATAATCGATGCAACGAAAGTGATTCACTGTTTCTAAGATGTCGTCAATACGTGTATCTTCTGTTGTAACCCCAAGGGTATTCGTCTCAAAAATATAACGTGTCTGCTCTTCTGTCAACTTGCTCCCCTCAATATGATTAGAATTGTAGGTAAGGTCAATCTGTGTACGATGATAAATCCCGCCTTTCAGTTGACTTTGCTTTTCCTCTCGCAAACGCTTAAGCAAGGGCGAAAGTTGTACTTTCCCTCTTTTCGGCAACGCAGCATCCTCGGGAATGTTCCATGTCTTACCCGTCAGGAAAGCACCTTCAATCTTCCCTTGTGCACAATAATTTCGCGCTGTGCGCTCACTGATGTTATGTAATTTAGCAAACTGAATAATTGAAATATATCCCATATTATCGGCAAGTTTTCTTTGTAAAACCACTGCAAATATACCTTATTTTTGCCGATACCGGCAAGTTTTAAGTGTAAAATTACCTATTTTAGCAAAAAACCGCCTATTCCTTGCGAGGGGATAGGCGGTTTTATAGACTACATTACATAGAAACCAACAGCGCATAATGAATAGTATCGTCGAGGATGCTTTTACCCATTTCCATATCAGATGTGGTGGAATTTTGAAGAGGAACTGTTTGCACAGAATCTGTTTGGGGAAGAACTACTGCAAGGTTTCTCTCTGCTGGCGTATGGAGATAGACGGGCACTTCACGCTCGAGGAAGAGCGTGTCGCGAATGGTGGTAAAAATTGTGTCGCGCAGGATTTCCGTCTTGGGGAGTTGTGCAAGGGGAGCAGGAGTTTCGGGAGCGCGGAAGGGGGATGCTGCCCCCAAGAAGTAACCCACGCAGAGGGCGGCGGCAATGCCTGTCCACCAGAAAAGAGGTCGCCCCGTTTTTGCGACACTCACGCGTGGCGATGTGGGCACTTTCAACGTAGCATCGTGCTTGTCGCGCAATGCTTTCGCCGCTTGGGATATTTGATTTTCAAAATTATTCATAGTCGTGGAGTTGTTGTTTCAAATGGTTGAGGAGTCGGTGAAGGCGCGACTTGACGGTGCCCTCGGGAATGCCAAGGATTTCAGAGACTTGCGCAATGCCGAGTTCTTCTTCAAAACGTAGGGCAAAAAGAGTGCGACTTTCCTGCGACAAAGTTTCTAAGACTTTTTCCAAAGTCTCTAACAATGTGGCGTTATCTAATTGCAGTTCGCAAACATCGGTATATTCGTCTGTCATTGTGGCAAATTGCTCAGAACGATAGCGCTCTGCTTGCTCGGAATGCCGAAAGCGGGAGCGGCAAAGGTTGTAGGCTATCGTGTAAAGCCAAGGGCGAAAGGCGGAGGTGGGGTTGAAATGCTCCGCTGCCTGCCACACTTTCAGGAAGGTTTCTTGACAGGCATCGGCAGCCTCGTCCTCGTCGTAGCGAAAGGCTCGCAGGAAGAACCCCATCAGTCTTCGGGCGTGGCGCGAGTAGAGTTCGTTGAACGCCTTCTCGTCTTGCCCTTCTCCCACCCGACTCATCAACTGCTCATCGGTCAATGCGGTGAGCGAGGTCTTACGGAAGAAGCGTATCATGGGCGGAAGTTTTCAAGATGTTGAAGATAGCGTTGCTTTGTTGCCTCGTCCAACTGCGTATTCGTGATGGAGGCACGCAAGATGCGGTACAACTGTTGCGCACGCTTCTCATCGCCAGCCGCCTTAAACCGCTGAATGAATTTAGGCAGGAGGGTGGCGTAATTCACCTGCAATTTTTCGCTACCCTTCCAGTAAATCTCCGTGCGGAAGCGGGGTTCGGTGAGGTACTCCAAGTGATACTTTTCAAAGGCGCGCATAGCCGCCGTAGCATTGTCGTAAGGCGTGGTGCTATACTTCAACAGAAGTCCCTCTTGATAGAGGTTATCGCAAAACTCCTTGATTTCCTTGTCTGAAGACGACTCTAAATTATTGGGCACTGAAGCATTCAAATAAACGGGTCTGTCCGTTTTTTCACTCAGGTAGTGAATGAATTTGGAGAGTTGGAATTGCGACGCCTCAATTTCATAAGGCGGGATGCCAAGATGCTGACAGATACCATCGCGATAGTCCTGGAGGAAAAGGAAGGAACTTACCACGATAAACTTATCCTTGTGCAAGTTCATCGCCCTTTGCATCATAATTTTGGAAAAGAGGTCGAGGTCGCCCAGTCCGATATAAATGGCATTCTCGGGCATGCCCTCCAACTGGTTGTAGTTGTAGCGCAGGGCGAAATCGGGATAGTAACCACCCTCGTACTGCCACTTCAGCATTTCATTGAATAGTGCGCCACGCTCCCCCTTGTCAAGGTCCGCCCCTGTGCGCCAAAGGTAACCCAAAAGGCCGTCCACCATTTCAAGGTCCACATCATCAGGAATCATTGTGAGCGCGCGTTCCGCAAATACCGAATCGCTCGTCATGGAAATCCTGTAGCGGCAATAATTGTAGGTAAAAGTCTCAGGAATAGCCTGCTCCATGCGCGTCATAACAAAGTTTTCAACAGGAGTATGCTCCTTCAGTCCATCAAACCAAAACTTCAGATAATACTTTGCGTTAAACAGGTTGCGCCAAGCCTCTTCGGATTTCGGGTGTTTCTTTACCTCCGCTTCCCAAGCCTCTGCCTGACGAGCATACCACGCCGAATCTTGCCCTGAAATGATTACGGCGCGCACGGGTTCAGCCTTTTGCGCGAAGAGTGATAGAAACGTAGTCAGCATGAAACCAAGAGCAACGATAAATCTAAGTGTTTTCATTTGAATAATAATTTGAATCGTTTACAGTAAAAATAGAATATCAGATTGATGGCCATTCATTACTGCATACGCTCAACTCAAGAAAAAGTTCCAATTACAAAAGAAAAAGTAATCATATAAAAGGTTACACAGGAAATATATCCCCCTGACCGAATCCCTTGCCCTATCCTTAGAAAATCCCCAATTTATAAGCGCGCGAGTAATTCATGACACCGAGCTCATCTAAAAATACGCTTGAGTCAACAAAAGGTCACGCAAGCAACTACTATATTATTGTCCAAAAATAAAAAATTCTTCTTCACCCTCAAATTATTTAGAAGACAATTACAATGAAATAAAGGCACATTTACACAACCGTAAGTTCGTCTTTATTACCCGCAGTTACGCAAGTGTGCAACCCCCTTTTATCAAGGAGATTGCACACTTCTAATTTAGAACCTCAAGCCAACTCTCACCTAAAAAAAGGCTAATAGAAAGCAAAAAAAAGAGGTCCTTCAAATTTGAAGAACCTCTCTGAAAAGTGGCGGCGACCTACTCTCCCGCTAGACGCAGTAC
>CALFGU010000186.1 GCA_937877685.1 uncultured Prevotella sp. | reverse complement strand
CTTGCAGCATTCTTATTCTTACCGAAGACGGTATTATCGCAGCTCGTGACTCTTGGGGACGTACACCTATCGTGCTGGGCAAGCGCGATGACGCCTATGCCATCGCTAGCGAGACTTCATCGTTCTTCAACCTCGGTTTCCAAACCGATCTATTCCTTGGTCCTGGCGAGATTGTACGTGTGTATGCAGACCACGTAGAGCAACTGCGTAAGCCTAATGACAAGATGCAAATATGCTCTTTCCTTTGGGTGTATTACGGATTCCCCACATCTTGTTACGAAGGCATTAATGTTGAAGACGTTCGCTTCAAGTGTGGTGAGGCAATGGGTAAGGCAGACCCCACAGAGGCTGATTTCTGTTGTGGTATCCCTGATTCTGGCGTAGGAATGGCGTTTGGTTATGCCGCAGGTCACGGAATTCCTTACCGTCGCGCCATCTCGAAATATACACCCACTTGGCCCCGTTCCTTCACTCCCCGCAATCAAGACTTGCGCTCGCTTGTAGCAAAGATGAAACTCATCACCAATCGTGAAATGTTGCGTGGAAAGCGTGTGCTTTTCTGTGATGATAGTATTGTGAGAGGTACGCAACTCCGTGATAAGGCAAAAGAACTTTTTGCCGATGGTGCTAACGAAGTACACATGCGTATTGCTTGTCCTCCTCTCTTCCATGGTTGTCCTTTCCTTAACTTCACTTCGTCGAAGAGCGATATGGAACTCATAACGCGCCAACTTATTCAGGAATTTGAAGGTGACAGCACTAAAAACCTAGAACGTTATTCCCAGACTGGTACACCCGAGTATGAGCGCGTTGTTAAAACTATTGCCGAGCGACTCTCGTTGACAACATTGAAATATAGCACTATAGAAGATCTTGTTGATAGCATCGGTTTGCCTAAGTGCCAACTCTGCACACACTGCTTTGATGGAAGTAGCAAGTACACGCTCGAGGAAGTTAATTTAGAGCAATAGAACTATTATTTTTTAATAGATAGCAATAATAAATAAAAAAGAGACTGATTTCCTTGAACATCAGTCTCTTTTTGTTTTTCACATATTAATTATAGTTCCTGCACTTTATCTTCCAAAGTCCCTTCTGTTATTGCCTCTTTCTGAAGTTCCTCGCGATGCGGGTTTCGAGGAGGTTGAGCGTTGTGGACGTTGTGCCTTTGTGTTTGTTCTTTGTGGGGTACGAGTTGGCGTGCTTGTTTGTGGACGCTCGCTCTTATGAGGTCTGTCATAAGAAGGTCGCTCGGTTTGAGGTCTGTCGGTTTTATGGTTGGCTCCTGGGCGACCCTTATCGTTTCTGTTTCCTGGACGATGTGCGGAAGGGTGGTGCTTGTCTGCAGGTTTGCCATTCTTGTAATATTTATCACGCATGCCTAAACCAGGTTTTGCTTTGTGATGTGAGTAGGGACTATGCGCGTGATGTTTGCGGTTGTGCCAATTACTGCCTCTGTATGAACTATAACATTGGGGCTTTTTAAAATAGTGAAGACCATGATGGTAATGGTCATAAACGCAATGATGCCAAGCGGAATGTACCCATTTTATGGGGGTGAAAAAATAGGAGGTCGCTTTGTAGAGCGCATACTGCCAATCATGAAGGATGCAACCGAGGTCAAGGTTTCGGTATTTCCAATATTTTCCTGTGCAATCATAAGCAGAATTGATATTTAGGAAGTAGTCTAAGTTGACTTGATATACATAGTCGTATTGATCGTAGGAAAGATTTAACTCGTAAGCCATCTTGTCAGTCAGGAAGAGGGCTTCACGACTTGCTGTCGAATAGGGGAGCGCCATCATGCTGCACACGGAAAGCACGCTCATCAAGAATGTTAACTTTATGCGTTTCATAGGCTTGAATGGTTTTAAATAATGTCTAAAATAAAATTGATTAGCTATGCTAATTTTCGCATTCTTTGTTCCTTTATGTTTGCAAAGAAAGAAAACTTTTTGCACTACACAAAGTTTTCGACTGTATTTTTTATCTCAATAAACATTATTTAAGTTTCTGCTCTATAAAATTAACATTTTTCTACTTAAATGCCTATATGGGCGACATTTTTTTACTTTTCCAAACGCTTGGTTTGTTGGTTCGGAATAATAATGTACTTTTGCGTGGAAAAATTAAACTATATATAATATAATGAGTAAGATTGTTAGCAAGGAGCAATTCTCCGAAAAGGTTTTTAAACTTGAAGTAGAGGCGCCCTTAATTGCTCGCTCGCGTCGAGCTGGTCATTTTGTAATTATTCGTTTGAGCGAAAAGGGCGAACGCATTCCTTTAACTATAGCAGATTCTGACCCCGTAAAGGGGACGATTACTTTGGTGATTCAGACTGTAGGTAAGACTTCAACAGAACTTTGCAAGTTGAATGTGGGGGATGAGATATTGGACGTTGTAGGTCCATTAGGTAAGGCAACACATATTGATAACTTTGGCACAGTAGTATGTGCCGGTGGTGGTGTAGGGGTTGCGCCTATGTTGCCCATTATTGTTGCGCTCAAGAAGGCGGGAAATCGTGTGATTTCCGTTTTGGCAGGTCGTTCTAAGGACTTGATTATTCTTGAAGAAGAAGTACGCAAGCATAGTGATGAGGTGATTATTATGACCGATGACGGTTCGTATGGTCAGCAAGGTCTCGTGACACAGGGCATTGAGAGCGTTATACAGCGTGAGAAGGTGGACAAATGTTTTGCTATTGGTCCTGCAATCATGATGAAGTTTGTATGCTTACTCACAAAGAAATATGAAATCCCCACGGATGTATCATTGAACACGATTATGGTAGATGGTACGGGAATGTGTGGTGCTTGTCGTATAACGGTAGGTGGTCAGACAAAATTCGTGTGTGTTGACGGTCCTGAATTTGATGGTCATCAAGTTGACTTCGACGAAATGTTGAAGCGTATGTCAGCCTTTAAGCGCGAAGAAATTGAAGCAATGCAACCTGTTACTGAAGCAACGACAGAAGAAGTTGTTGCTGAGAAGAAAGATTGCGGTTGCCCTGAAGGTGTAAATTGCAATGAAGCGTACGCTGATGTTGAAGGTCGCAATGATGCTTGGCGTGCAGACCTCCGTTCGCAGATGAAACCCAAGGAACGCATGCAGATTGAGCGTTGCGTGATGCCCGAATTAGAACCTGAGTATCGTGCGCGTCAATTGAAGGAAGAGGTTAACCAAGGTTTGAGCATTGCACAAGCACAACAGGAAGCAAAGCGTTGCCTTGACTGTCCTAATCCTGGTTGTGTAGCAGGTTGTCCCGTAAGCATCAATATCCCTGGCTTTATTAAGCATATTGAAGTGGGCGACTTTGCAGGTGCTGCTCGTGTTATTAAGAAAACAAGTGCTTTGCCTGCTGTTTGTGGTCGTGTATGTCCTCAGGAAAAGCAGTGTGAAAGTAAGTGTATCCACGTTAAGACAGGTGGTAAACCAGTGGCGGTTGGTTATCTCGAACGCTTTGCTGCTGACTATGAGCGCGAACATAACTTGGCACAACCCATTGTTCCTGCAGAAAAGAAAGGAAAGAAGGTTGCTGTGGTTGGTTCCGGTCCCGCTGGTCTTTCATTTGCAGGAAGCATGATTGCTCGCGGTTATGACGTAACTGTCTTTGAAGCGCTCCATGAAATTGGTGGTGTGTTGAAATACGGCATTCCCGAATTCCGCTTACCCAACGCTATTGTTGAGTTTGAAATCAAGAATCTCGAGAAGAGCGGTGTGAAGTTTGTGAAGGACTGCGTGGTTGGTAAGACAATCTCCATTGCTGAACTTCAAGCAGAAGGTTACGAAGGTATCTTCGTTGCATCAGGTGCAGGTCTTCCCAACTTTATGGGAATCAAGGGAGAAAATAGTACGGGCGTTATGTCAAGTAACGAATATCTTACTCGTGTAAACTTGATGGATGCTTCTAACAAGAAGGCTGACACGCCAATTCTCTTTGGTAAGCGTGTAGCAGTAGTTGGTGGTGGTAACACGGCAATGGACTCAGTGCGCACCGCCTTGCGCCTTGGAGCAGAACGTGCGATGATTATCTATCGTCGTTCAGAGGAAGAAATGCCTGCACGTCTTGAAGAAGTGCATCATGCAAAGCAGGAAGGGGTTGAGTTCCTCACACTTCACAATCCGATTGAATATATTGCTGACGAGAAGGGCGCTGTAAAGCAAGTTGTATTACAGCGCATGGAACTTGGCGAACCCGATGCTTCAGGACGTCGTTCTCCAGTTCCTGTTGAAGGCGGTATTGAAACTCTTGATGTAGATCTCGTTGTTGTTGCTATCGGTGTGTCACCCAATCCTATTGTCCCCGCTTCAGTAGAAGGACTTGAAACGGGACGTAAGGGCGTTATTGTCGTGGGCGAAGACATGCAATCTTCTATCCCCATGCTCTATGCCGGTGGTGATATTGTTCGTGGCGGTGCTACTGTAATTCTCGCAATGGGTGATGGTAAGCATGCTGCTGAAGAAATGGACAAAGCGTTGAATTAAAGTATAGAATACAGAGTACAACTCCGTGCAGAGTGTAACTAAATGCATTTCTGGATAGTAGTTGTACTCTGTACTCTGTTTGTTGTACTTTAAAATAGGAAAGTTATGTCTGGAGTTTATTCCGTGTTACTGCTTGTATTGAGCAACATTTTTATGACCTTTGCATGGTATGGTCATTTAAAATTGAGCGAAACGGGCATTAGTAAGAATTGGCCCTTGATAGCAATTATTGCTTTCTCATGGGGCATTGCTTTTTTTGAATACGTATGCCAAGTGCCTGCAAACAGAATCGGTTTTATTGATAATGGCGGACCTTTTTCTCTGATTCAGTTAAAGGTTATCCAAGAGGTGGTGTCCTTATTGGTGTTTACGGTAATTGTCACGATGTTGTTTAAGGGCGAAACGTTTCATTGGAATCATATTGCGGCGTTTGCTTGCTTGGTGGCTGCTGTATATTTCGTGTTTATGAAATAGTAAAGACTAACGAGGAATAGTTAATGGTTAACGGTCTCCGTTTGTTCCCATAATTTATGAATAAGCAATTACGTTCAAAAATATTACGCGGTTTTAGAGAGGGAGTTAAGGAGTTTAATCTCATAACTCCCTCTGATGTTATACTTATAGGACTTTCTGGTGGAAAAGATTCTTTAGCCCTTTTGGATCTTATGGGGGATATGCAGCGTAGAAGCAATAATGGGTTCACGCTTCATGCCCTTCATGTAAGAATGACTGGTGTTGATTATCAATCTGATACTACTTATCTACGTAGTCAATGCGAACGGAATGCTATTACGTTTCACGAAAGAATGGTGTCTTTTGAGGCAGACCGCAATGAACGTCGTACTCCTTGCTTTCTATGTTCTTGGAACCGACGTAAAACATTGTTTGAAGTGGCACAAGAGTTGGGATGCAATAAAATTGCGTTGGGACATCATCAAGACGACATTCTTCACACCGCTTTGATGAACCTATCTTACGTTGGGAGTTTCTCTACGATGCCTTGCTATTTGAAGATGCAAAAAATGCCCCTCGCCATCATTCGCCCCCTGTGCATGGTTAAGGAATCTTTGTTAAAAGAATGGGCAAAGGAATCTGAATATCAGTCCCTCATTAAATTATGTCCTCATGAACGCGCTTCCAAACGCACCGAAATTGCTTGTCTCTTTGAACAAATGGAAAAGCAAAATCCAGAATTTCGTGCCAATCTTTGGAACGCTCTTTTGAAGGATGGTAAATTAATGGAATTATAATTGAAGCATACAGATAGTAGAAAAATAGATATGTTTCCTAAATTCTCATAAATATTATATAGTTCTTATTCTAAAATTGTTATAATTGAAGTTTTATAGGCTTTAATAGAAAATCGATGAGGTTCCAATGGTTCATCGGCAATAATGAATTTTTATTTGTCGTATCTATAATTTCAATCCTTTTTTAGTGGCAAAAACAAAGTCTAATATTCGGCGTACAATTTGAGATTTAAGCGCTCGAATATTAGACTTTGTATTTTGAATTTAAGTTGCTGTTTCCCGATTATGTAGTTAATGGATAATGAAATGAAATATCTGATGTTATTTTCTCTATCTTTGGGACAATTATGAAAAACGAGAATGCGACTTTATCGACATTCTCGTTTAATGATTCTGTATGTAGTGATATTTTATAAATAAGTAGGTCACTGAGTGTTGTAATGATTCTGATGATTCCTACTTGTATTGTATTTCTGTTTATACAGAACTTGGGGTTCTCTGCTTTGTTATTTAATCATCCACCCTTCTGACGTTTTTGTCATTTGAACGAGTATGGTTTCTGAAGTGCCTTTGCTGAAAAAGGTCCTTAAATGGACTGTGGCATAGGTGCTGTCGGGAGTGTGGGATATTTGTTCAACGTGTAAGGAGTCTAACTTGCCAAATTCTTGTTCCTGTTTGTAACGTTGTTGTTTATAGAGGTTGACAATTTGTTTCTGATAAGATTGAGGTTTGCCTTGACAAGAAGCGATGTGTTGAACAAATTTGTTGATATCTCCCTTTATGTAATGCGAGTAGATGTGTGTGATCTCCTCGATTGTAGGCAAAGCGCTCGGGGACTCAGGGTGTGATTCACGGTCTGCACATGAAACTAAAAACAGAAGCAGACTTATACCCAATGTTGTTATGTATTGGGTATAAGTCTGCTTTCTAATATAAAATGTCTTCTGGTCGTTCATGGATTATTTTTGACGAATGAAGATATTTATGGGTGTCCCATTAAAATCCCACCTTTCGCGAATCTTGTTTTCAAGGAAGCGCTTGTAGGGTTCTTTCACATATTGAGGCAAGTTGCAGTAGAACACGAATGAAGGAATCTGCGTGTTGGGCAACTGAGCGCAATACTTAATCTTAATGTACTTACCCTTGATTGATGGGGGAGGATATGCCTCGATAAGGGGAAGCATTTCTTCGTTAAGTTTGTGTGTCGTGATGCGACGTGTACGGTTGAGGTAAACCTCCTTCGCTGTTTCAAGTACTTTAAAGATGCGCTGCTTGGTAAGAGCAGAACCGAAGATTATGGGGAAGTCCTTGAAGGGAGCCATACGTTCGCGGATGGCATTTTCAAAGGTTGAAATTACTTCCTGTGACTTATCTTCTACAGTATCCCACTTGTTTACGACAACAACGAGACTCTTGTTGTTGCGTTGCACCAACTGGAAGATATTCATATCTTGACTTTCAATGCCACGAGTAGCATCAATAAGAAGGATACACACATCAGAGTTTTCAATCGCTCGGATAGAGCGCATTACAGAGTAGAATTCAAGGTCTTCTGTAACTTTATTTTTCTTACGGATACCGGCTGTGTCAACGAGGTAGAAGTCAAAACCAAACTTGTCGTAGCGCGTAAGGATAGAGTCGCGAGTAGTACCAGCAATGTCTGTAACAATGTGGCGGTCTTCACCGATAAAGGCATTGATAAGACTTGACTTTCCAGCGTTAGGGCGTCCAACGATAGCAAAGCGGGGAATGTTGTCTTCACCCTCTGCTTCCGCTTTTTCAGCGCCTAACTTTTCAACGATTTGGTCGAGCAAATCACCAGTTCCAGAACCAGTAGCAGCACTTACACAGAAGGGATCACCAAGCCCCAGAGAATAAAATTCTGCAGACGCATAGCGATCTTCATTGCTATCCGTCTTGTTGGTGCAGAGGATAATGGGGAGGTTCTTTGTGCGGCGAAGAATACCTGCCACCTGTTCGTCCAAGTCGGTAACGCCATTCTTAATATCTACAACGAAGAGGATAAGGTCAGCTTCTTCTGTTGCCAGCTTTACTTGCTTACGGATTTCTTCTTCAAAAATATCGTCGCTATTGACAACCCAACCGCCGGTGTCAACGATTGAAAATTCACGCTGACACCATTCTACCTTACCATACTGACGGTCACGTGTAGTGCCAGCTTCGTCAGAAACGATAGCAGAACGTGTACCAGTAAGGCGGTTAAAAAGTGTAGATTTGCCAACATTGGGGCGGCCTACTATTGCAACTAATGCCATATTTATCTAATGTTAAATGTGAATATGCGAAGTGCTTCGTAGACCTACTCTTTTTATTCGTGAGAATAACCGTAGCTCTCTAAGCGCTTCGTAGAGTTTCTCCAATCTTTGTCCACCTTGACAAAGACTTCAAGGAAGATGCTCTTCTGGAAAAACTTCTCTAATGTCTTGCGTGCCTCTGTACTTACTTTCTTCAGGGCTACGCCTTTGTGTCCGATGATAATTCCCTTTTGCGAGTCGCGCTCCACATAAATAATGGCATTGATGTGAATGCTTTTGTCGCTCTCCTTAAATTGTTCTACAACAACTTCAACGGAGTAGGGGATTTCCTTATCGTAGTAAAGCAATATCTTCTCGCGGATGATTTCCGTGACGAAGAATCGCGCGGGTTTGTCTGTCCACTGGTCCTTCTCAAAATAGGGAGGAGAAAGCGGGATGAGTTCCTTGATGCGCTTGAGCACATTATCAACGTTGAACTTTGCCTGTGCTGAAATTGGGAAAATCTCTGCCGTGGGAAGGAATTTCTTCCACTCCATCACAAGTGCTTCCAGTTTCTTTTGATCTGAAAGGTCAATCTTATTGATGAGCAGCAGGATGGGGACATTCAATTTCTGCACCTTTTCAAGAAATTCAATGTTTTTGTCGGGTTGCTCAATGACATCTGTTACATAGAGCAAAACGTCTGCATCTTGGAGCGCTGACTCTGAGAAGGCGAGCATTGACTCCTGAAGTTTGTAATTGGGTTTCAATACTCCAGGTGTGTCTGAAAACACAATTTGTGCGTCTTCGGAGTTGATGATTCCCATAATGCGGTGGCGCGTGGTTTGAGCCTTAAAAGTGGCGATAGAAATACGCTCACCCATGAGGAGGTTCATCAAAGTGCTTTTCCCAACGTTTGGATTGCCGACGATGTTGACAAACCCCGCTTTGTGGTTGGGTTTATTTTCCATCATAAGCCCACTTGAGATATGCTGCACCCCATGTGAAACCAGCACCGAAGGCGGTAAGAATGAGGTTGTCGCCCTTCTTCAACTGCTTTTCGTAATCCCACAATGCGAGGGGAAGAGATGCGGCAGAAGTATTACCGTACTTCTGGATGTTCATCATCACCTTTTCAGGTTCTACTTCAAGACGCGCAGAAACCGCTTCGATGATGCGTACATTCGCTTGGTGAGGAAGTACCCAAGAGATATTTTCCTTTGTAAGGTTGTTACGTTCCGCAATCTTCGTACAAGCATCGGTCATGTTGGTTACGGCAAACTTAAATACCGTCTTACCTTCCTGGTGAACGAAGTGCATGCGATGCTCAATCGTATAATGTGAGGGAGGACAAACCGAACCACCTGCCTTCATGCAGAGGTAGGGGAGACCAAGGCCGTCGGTGCGGAGGTGAGAATCCATCCATCCGTATTCTTCAGTGGAACCTTCTACCAACACGGCGGCGGCACCGTCACCAAAGATGGGACATGTTGCGCGGTCGGTATAGTCAACGGCACTTGACATCTTGTCGGCACCACAAACGACAACCTTCTTGTATCTTCCGCTTTGAATCAAACTTGCGGCGGTGTCCATTGCATAGAGGAAACCACAACAAGCTGCTTGCATGTCAATAGCGTGAGCATTCTTCATGCCAACTCTTCCCAAAACTATGCTTGCCGTTGAAGGGAAATGGAAGTCGGGCGTAGATGTTGCAACGATGATACAATCAATTTCAAGAGGGTCTGTGCCCGTCTTTTCAAGAAGTTGTTTCACCGCCTTGCGTGCCATATAACTTGTGCCAAGACCTTCTTCATTAAGGAGACGACGTTCCTTAATGCCAATTCGAGTCATGATCCACTCATCGTTGGTGTCAACCATGCGAGAGAGTTCATCGTTACTCAAAACGTATTCTGGTACATAACCACCTACACCAGTGATTACTGCATTGATTTTTTCCATAGTTGTTAAGGGGATTGTTGGAGTTTCCAATCAAGGGACTAACCTAAAAAATATGGAGTTAAAAGCAAAAAGAGACTCACACATTTATAAGCACGTGTTTGTAAACTTTCAGCTTTTAACTCCCTTGTATAAAAGTTGATTATTCAGCAACTTCGTCAACTACGATAGCGAGCTTACCACGATAGTAACCACAAGTGGGACATACAGTGTGGTAGATGTGCCAACCACCGCAATTAGCGCAAACTGCGAGTGTAGGAGCTACTGCCTTGTCATGTGTACGACGCTTAAGTGTTCTTGTCTTTGACTGTCTTCTTTTAGGATGTGCCATTTTGTTTGAAAAATTTTAGATGTGTTAAATTTTAGTGTTGTCAGATTGTGTTTAGAGTTTTAGTTCAGCAATTATTCGTCTAAGCACTCATCATTCTCGTAGCAAATGCGACTAAGCATGTCCTCATTACACTCCCCCACTTGGTGGGTGCGCTGAATAGGGAGTGAAAGTTCCACGATTTCGTAGACGTCCCAAGAAGCGTCGTACATATTCGTATTCTTGGGGATGAATTTAATGTCATCAGCCGTGGAGTCGGATTCATCATTATAGGTAAGTTTGATGGTCTCCTCAGCATCAACGACAAGGGCCAGGTCATCGAGACATCTGTCGCATTCAACTATTACTTCGCCTTGGATAACGAACTTCAAGGTATAAACCTCTCCTGAATGTTCGCGGATATTCAAGTTTACCTTGACATTTCCGCCCTTAATGGTTTCCTGATCTAACGCTGCGAAAAAGTCTCCGTCAAGAGTCATTTCCAACTTCATTCCGTCAGCAGGAATTTTTGAGAGATTGATATTTAGAAGGTCCATTATTGCCATAGCGAGTGCAAAGTTACTACTTTTTTTAGTTTTGACACATTTTTCTTTCCTCTTTTTTGCCCATTAAAGTCGCCTAACGCACTTCTTGCGGTAGAAAAATGCCAATATTCGTTTGTTTGCGCGGTATATGGGGAGTAAAAATGGGTAAATTAGAAGTTTAAGATATGTTATGTGGAAGCCAACGGTTGCTAAACTTATCTGCAAACGGCGTATCGGAATGAAGAATATTACGAAAAGTGCTACCACGAGCATAGTATGTAGAATAACCTCCCAAATCATCGGTGTATTCGGAGCAAATGTAAAGGCGCTAACTATGGTTATACTACCACTATGATTTATCCACAATACTACATTTTGAATGATAACGTAGAGGAGAATTATGGGAAGTGTGAGCAAGATGCATGTACTGATGCTATACATTGCATTAAGCACTTTTGTTTTAGTTGCTGTATAATAATATATAATATTGTGTGCTAATGCCTCTTGTTGGTAATCGTTAGTCGGTGACTGTTTCCTAAATACACAGGTGTCTGCGCTAAGTATCACACGAACGCGTCCTGTTTTTGACAGATGTTCTACCAACAAGGGCAAGGTTCCAATTGTCAATCGCGTATGTTGATTTGAAAAGCCTTGTTGTTCAATGAAGAGACTTTTGCGTACCAACACATGTGTCAAAAATCCTCCTGTGTAGCAATTCTGGCGTGAAGTCTTGTAGTTAAGAATGTTTTGTAGATGCACATCATAATTCCATAGTGATGTATCACTATTGCTTACGGCGCAATTAGAATACCCTATAGCAATGTCACAATCTGGCTCACATGTTTGCATCATCGCTTTCAACCAATTAGGCGAGGGAGGGAGCACATCGGCATCCATTAGCATAATCCACTCTGTGCGGGCGCCTTTAATTCCTACGCTTACAGCTAACTTTTCTCTATCAATCAGGTGGGTAGTTGTTGCAATATTTGTATGTTTAAGATGCCTAAAATCGCGTTCCAGGCGCAAAAGTTTTTCTTCTACGACTTTTTCCCCCGAGTAATTAGCAATAAGCACATGTATCGTGCCCTCATTATGCTGATTGAAAATGCTGGTAAGTAGTTCATAAAGGCTTTCAACATCATGCTCAAGGGGAATAATTATGGTAATAGGCAATGCTTCATCGCTTTCTTTCGCTTTATCAACCTTTGGAAGCAAGGGCATACGGTAGTACCTCCATCTTAAAATAAAGAGGAGTGGCAACCAAATGATGATAATAACGATTAAAGGAATGAAATACATTGCTAAATTGTTGATACCTATTGATTTGTAAGTAAATTAAAAGTCGTGTTAAGATTAAAAATCAAGAGATGAAGAATTGTTGAAAATTAAGTCGGAATAAATGAAAATTATAAGTAACTTAGTTTTAATTAAGTCGGACTTAATTTTTCGTAACTCACTTTTAGTTTAGAGTCTTAATGAGTTCCTCAAACAGGTCTAAGGAACGCGGGTTAGCATTCACTTTGAGCAAATGACCTTTGCGGTCAATGAGGAGATAGGAAGGGTATTGATTTACATTCAAGAAGCGTTCAACGGTAGCCTGTTCTCTTTAGGAAGATTCATTATGCAATTGTCTTCTAAATTCCGCACAACAAATGGCGGTGGCGATGGCTACGTTTAAACTTTCGGAAGTCTCGCATCCAGCAGGGTGAGGAGGGATGAAAAGTTTTTGATTGATGAATGCTTGTGTTTCGGGTCGGATACCGTTTCCCTCATTACCCATAATAAGTAAACCGTTGGGAGAAAGTGTTTTGCCGTAGATGTTTTCGCCTTCAAGGAAGGTGCCGTAAACGGGGAGCCCTTGAGGAATGGAAGAGAGAAAACGGGTGAGGTTCGTGTAATGGAGCGCGACACGCGTAATGGCGCCCATTGTGGCTTGAATGACTTTGGGGGCAAAGGCGTCGGCGGTGTCTTCCGAGCAAATGATGTGGTGAATGCCAAACCAGTCGGCAAGGCGGATGATAGTGCCGAGGTTGCCAGGGTCTTGCACTCCGTCGAGCACGATGCAGAGCTCCTCACTCAATACTTCATCAGATATGCGAGATGGAGTGGGTTGGCGGAATACGGCAATCACATCGCGTGGTGTTTTTAATTGAGAGCACTTTTGGAGTTCGGCTTCCGAGATTTCAATAATCTCATCGGCCTTCAACTCGGGGTGTTGTGAAAGATATTCTTTCGTGCCACAAAGCATAAGGCAACGAAAGTAGGGGAGAATGTCTCCCACTACCTTCGCACCTTCAGCAATGAATACGCCCTCCTCATCGCGAAATTTCTTTTTCGCAAGGGAGGTGATGTATTTGATTTTGTTTTTCGTAAGCATGGTGCTATTACTTCTTACATGTAGCCTTTATGAGGTAGCAGATAAGCAACAAGTAGCACGCGAGACTCAGTAGTTCACTTGAAGGATTTGCTAACCATGCGCTATTGTCAAATTTAATGCCACCGAATTGGAGTGCTGCACTTGCCACACCCATCAAGGCGCCACCGGCAATAAAACCAGAAGCAAGCAATGTGCCCTTCTCAATGCGAGCGTTATTCACCTTTTCGTCCTTCGTACGTGAACCTACAAACCAGTTAATGGCACCGCCGACGATAAGGGGAAGGTTGAGTTGCAAAGGAATGAACATACCCAAGGCGAATGCCAAAGCTGGAATGCCGCAGAAGTTGAGCACCAAAGAGATAAGCGCACCGATGCCGTAGAGCAACCAAGGTGCACCTTCGCCACTCATAAGCGGTTCGATAACTCCCGCCATTGCGCGTGCTTGAGGAGCTGCCATGACGTCGGCATTGTCGGGTGTGAAACCATATACCTTTTGGAGAATCATGATTACGCCACCTACGGTTGCGGCACTTACTAATACGCCGATGAATTTGTAGGTTTCCTGGTACTTAGGCGTACTTCCGAGCCAATAACCAATCTTCAAGTCAGTGATGAAAGCACCTGCAGATGAGAGTGCTGTACATACCACACCGCCCATGATTAAGGCCGCCACCATACCGTGTGTGCCGTTCAAACCTACGAGCATCATGATGATGCTGGAGAGGATGAGGGTCATGAGTGTCATACCACTCACGGGGTTAGAACCTACAATGGCGATAGCATTTGCGGCTACCGTTGTAAATAGGAACGCAATAACGGCAACAATTAAGATGCCCACGATAGTGAAGAGCAAGTTGCCCTCCATTGGACCTACGAAGAAGAAAATAGTGGTCACTAAGATGGTGATGAGTGTGCCGATGGCGATAATTTTCATCGAAAGGTCGCGTTGTGTACGCACTTCTTCCGCTTGTTGTGCACCACCCTTGGAAATCTTTCCAATCAAGGCAAACGCACTCTTAATTACTCCCCAACTCTTTACTACACCAATGATACCCGCCATAGCAATAGCGCCAATACCGATGCTTTTGGCATAACCAAAGATTTGTTCGGCACTCGCATTTTCCGCCGTAATGCCGTTAGCAACCTCAAGGTCGGGGAAGAGAAACGAAATGGCAGGTACAATACCCCACCATACGAGGGCAGAACCGGCACAAATAATCGTAGCATATTTCAAACCAACGATAAATCCCATACCGAGGAGTGCGGCGCTAGTGTTACATGAGAACACTAATTTTGCCTTTTCGGCAATTGTACTCCCAATTTCACAACAACGGCTGGTGAAGTTTTCATTCCAAAGACCGAATGTGGCAACGGCAAAGTCATAAAGACCGCCTATTACTCCTGCTACGAGCAAGGGTTTGGCGCTACTTCCGCTCTTCTCTCCCGAAAGGAGGATTTGCGTAGAGGCCGTTGCTTCGGGGAATGGATATTTGCCGTGCATCTCCTTAACGAAATACTTGCGGAAAGGAATGAGCAACAAGATGCCGAGTGCACCGCCGAGCAAGGATGCCAAGAAAATCCAAAGGAAATTAACGGTGATTTCGGGGTGCGTGTGTTGAAGAATGTAGAGAGCTGGGAGTGTGAAAATCGCACCTGCTACAATCATTCCCGAACATGCTCCGATGCTCTGGATAATGACATTTTCGCCCATAGGATCCTTGCGATGCGTAGCGCCAGCTACACCTACGGCAATAATTGTAATAGGGATGGCTGCTTCAAATACTTGACCAACTTTCAGTCCTAAGTATGCAGTAGCGGCGGAGAAGAGAATTGCCATGAGTATGCCCCATGTGATTGACCATGGCGTTACTTCACGATAGTGTTTCCCTGCTTCCATCAAGGGGTTGTATTCTTCGCCCTCGCGTAATTCACGGAAGGCATTTTCTGGAAGATTTGTTTCTTTCATATTGGGGAGGTTATGAGGTTATAAGGTTATAGGTTATGAGAATCACTGGGATAAATACCCTCTTAATGTTTTGCAGAAAAACTATAACCTGAATTTTAATCCATTCTATCGCGATAATCCTCGTACTGATAATTTCGAAGCACGTCAAGTGTGCCGTCCGTGTGGAGGAGTGCGAGTGAGGGATGGTGGATACCGTTAAACATGTTTGTCTTCACCGTAGTGTAGTGAATCATATCCTCAAAGATAATGGTGTCGCCCACTTCAAGTGAACGATTGAAGCGCCAGTACCCCATAAAGTCGCCCGAGAGGCACGAGTTTCCGCCAAGGCGATATACGCAAGCTTCAGTTTCATGACCTACGGCATCTTCGCCATCAAGGGTTTCGGCATTTCTCACGCGTGGCCAGTAGGGCATTTCAAGGCAATCGGGCATGTGGCACGTGAATGACACATTGAGAATGGCGGTTTTGATACCGTGATTTTCTACAATGTCAACAACTCGTGAAACGAGCGGACCTGTTTGCCATGCAAAGGCAGAACCGGGTTCGAGAATTACTTTGAGGTTGGGATATTTCGCGCGGAATTTTTGAAGCAAGCCAATGAGGTGCTCTACATCGTAATCCGCACGCGTCACTAAGTGTCCACCTCCAAGGTTCAACCATTTTATTTTGGGCAACCACGCTCCAAATTTCTCTTCAATGTGGTGCAAGGTGTTTTCCAAAGCATATGACGAACTTTCGCAATGACAATGACAATGGAATCCTTCAATCTGTTCGGGGAGTTCGGCAGGAAGGTCTTTTGCCAAGACTCCGAATCGTGAACCCGGCGCACAAGGATTGTAGAGGTCGGTTTCAATTTCGCTGTATTCGGGATTTATGCGTACCCCACAAGAAACCCCTGTGGCACGTTTGGCAAAACGCGCAAATTGTGTAAGCGAGTTGAAGGAGATGTGACTCGAACACTTAACGATTTCATCGAAAGTCTCGTCTTCGTAAGCCGGTGAATACGTATGAGCCTTTGAACCAAATTCCTCAAGTGCCAGACGTGCTTCGTAGAGTGACGATGCTGTTGTGTGCGAGATATATTCGCGGAATATAGGGAATGTCTTCCAAAGCGCAAATGCCTTAAATGCCAAGATAAATTCCACACCTGCACGATCGGCAATGCTCTTGATGAGCGAGAGGTTGCGACGCAACTTTTCTTCTTCAAGTATATAGCAAGGTGAAGGCGAATTTGAGTAGGGATTGTTGTACATAAATCCAAACACTTGTTTTATTTAATAAAGGACCTTAAAGCCAAATGTCCTTAAGGTCCCTATTTTGTAATCAATTATTATGATGTCAAGGATTACATGATGCCGCGTTCGCGGAGTTCAAGCTGCCACTTCCAAGCTGTGCTGAGTGAATCTTCAAGCGTGTGAACTGCCTTCCAACCGAGCTTTTGGTTTGCCTTGTCAACGTTACCCCAAACCTTTTCAATGTCACCGGGGCGACGCGCTACAACCTTATAGTTGAGCTTCACGCCAGTGCACTTTTCGAAAGTGTTGATGAGTTCGAATACAGTCACACCCTTACCAGTACCTACGTTGTAGATTTCTACGGGTTCTTCGTTCTTGCCGTTGAGGATGCGTTCCATAGCGCAAACGTGTGCCTTAGCGAGGTCGATTACGTAGATGAAGTCGCGGATGCAAGAGCCGTCGGGAGTGTCGTAGTCGTCACCAA
>CALFGU010000185.1 GCA_937877685.1 uncultured Prevotella sp. | reverse complement strand
CAATCATGATTGCACCTGCAGTCACATAAATACTTCCCAAGATCATGGGGAAGATACCAAATAAATTATTACCTGGTCTCCAATCCGTTCCAAAAAGGAAATCGGCTAAGCCGATTTCCTTCATGGCAGGCAGACCACTGTTAAAAAGGAAGATACAAATCAAGGCAACTGCGATAATTGAAGCACATGCTGCAACAAGAAACACAATCTCCATGAATTTTTCTTTTAGATTTCTGACCATGTTAAAATATCACCCACATAAATATCTTTCACTGTTTCTGTTGTAAGGTCATCTATTGGATTATCATTGTTTAGTATTTTAAAATCAATTATTTCTTTACCACTAGAGCATGCACTTAAAAGAAACATTCCTGGAATAATAAAACATATACACAAAATAAATGTTAAAAATTTCTTCATTTTTTTAATTATTTAGGTTGTTAAGAATTATTCAGTTTTACGGGAGATAGTAACTATAGAAACCAAAGATGGTATAGAAACTATATATTTTGCGATTCCAAGAATGCCTCAACCTCTGCTGTGTGATAAGGAATGCGCTCATCACCAAGGAAGCGACAACCGTCGGCAGTTATCAACACATCATCTTCAATGCGGATGCCGCCAAAGTCTTTGTAGGTGTCGATAACGTCAAAGTTAAGGAAGTCCTTGTTGATGCCTTCCTTGCGCCAAAGGTCTATGAGGTCGGGAATGAAATAGATTCCAGGTTCATCGGTAACAACGAAACCTTCTTCAAGACGACGCCCGAAACGTAAACTTGCTGTTCCAAACTGACTGCTGGGGCGCGTTTCTGCATCGTAACCTACGTGGATTTGTCCGAGACCTTCCATGTCGTGAACGTCCATTCCCATCATGTGTCCCAGTCCGTGGGGCAAGAAGAGGGCATGTGCTCCTGCCTGAACGGCATCTTCTGTATTGCCCTTCATAAGTCCGAGCGCCTTTAAGCGTTCTGTCATCAAGCGACACACATCCATGTGCACATCATAGTAACGCACGCCAGGACGACAGTGCGTGAGTGCCAAGTCATGGCAATCTACGACAATGTCATAAATATCCTTTTGGCGCTGCGTGAATTTACCAGAGATGGGAGTCGTACGCGTGTGGTCCGAACAATAATGGTTTACCGTTTCTGCGCCAGCATCTACAAGCAATAAGCGCCCTGCTTCCAACTCGCGGTTAGAAGGATAACCGTGGAGCACTTCGCCGTGCATGGAAACAATACTTTGGAACGAACAGATAGCACCATGAGAAGCGGCTATTCCATCGAGCACGCCACCAATGTAACGTTCTGTCACGCCAGGCTTAGCTAATGACATTGCTGCCGTATGCATCAAATAACCAATGTGACTTGCACGCTCCATTTCAGCAATTTCTTCTGCCGACTTCTTAGAGCGCAACTTCACTACGGCATTAATCAGCGCCAATGATGCTTCGCCTTTCTGCTTTGAGGGATGAATGCCCGTGAGATCCATCAATTGAATCATCGTATCATGGCGATAAGGTGGCAAGAAATGCACCTTTCTGCCCTGTTGTTTTGCTGTAGCAACAATTTCTGCCAACTTTGCCATCGGAGCAGTAGCAGTCACACCACTCTGTTGCGCCATTTCTACAACAGAAGTAACACTGCCGTACCAAACAATATCATCAATATCTATTTCATCTCCAACAAGGGTTTCCACTCCACTTTCACAGTCAATCACACCTACGAGTCCGTCGCGGTGTTGCCCAAAGAAGTAAAGGAAACAACTATCCTGTCGGAACTTGTAGGCGTTGGCGGGATAATTCATCGGTGCATCATTATTACCGAAAAGGAGAATCAACCCCTCACCTACTAATTGGCGCAACGCAACACGGCGTTCAACATATGTTTCTTTTGAAAAAAGCATGACTTTTTAGTTTTATTCCCCCTCCATCTATTTTTCCGCCAGAAATAGGAGACAAAGGGTTTGTGTAAATCTTTTGCAAAGATACAATAATATAATGAATTACGAGAATGTACCTCTCGTAATTACCCAAATTTAATTAACTTTGCCTCGCACAATTCACAAAAATCCCCAAAGATGGAACAGACCCCAAATAAGAATAAAGAACTTCTGCGCAATGCCGGACTCGTGTTAGAGGGGGGCGGAATGCGTGGCGTATTCACGGCAGGTGTATTGGACTACATGCTTGACGCAAAAATCTATTTGCCATATGGCGTTGGGGTTTCCGCAGGTGCTTGCCACGGACTTTCTTATATGAGTCGCCAACGCGAACGTGCTCGTAAATCAACGCTTGATATTCTATATACTCGCTCATATGTAGGTTTGAAATACTGGCGCAAGCAGCGCAGTCTGCTTGACATGGATTTCCTTTACAATACCCTGCCACGAGAAATTTATCCTTACGACTACGACACGTATTTTGCAAATCCAGCAACGTATGAAATTGTAACGACAAACTGCCTTACGGGCGAACCTAACTATTTCACCGATAAGGAAAGCGAAGACCGCATTCTCACCCTTGCTCGCGCTACGAGTAGTCTGCCTTATATCAGTCCGATGGTGGAAGTTGATGGTGTGCCCATGCTCGACGGAGGTATTTCGGATAGCATTCCGCTTCAACGCGCCATAGATTGCGGACATGAGTTTAACGTTGTCGTGCTGACGCGCAACGCTGGTTTCCGCTTTAATTCCGGTTTCTACCGCCGCACCGCCTTTCTTTATCGCAAGTATCCCAAACTGCGTAAAACCCTTTCGCGTCGCAACGAGATGTATAACTCCCAGATGGAGTTGGTAGAAAGGTTGGAACGCGAGGGTAAGATTCTCGTCATTCGTCCTGAGCGTCCGCTGGAAGTAGGTCGCCTCTGTAAAGACACGGAAAAGATGCGCCGTCTTTACGATGAAGGATACGAGGTAGCAAAGCGCACGTTTGAGCAATTTTTAAAGGAATAGTAAAAAGGGTTCTTTAATCTATTTAGCGCCCCCTCACCGCCAAGGCGGTCCCATCCCCCTCTAAACAGGGGAAGAACGCCATTTGGTTTCTCATTTTTCCTTTCTCCTTTCTCATTTCCCTAAAGATGGTTCTCCACATTTTTAACCCCTCACACGACGAGGCTCTTGGTTTTGGTTCTCCTTATTACGTTCCCACGAAAGCAGCAATGTTGCTTGCGCGGGAACGATGCACGTTGCCAGAACTTTGGGCAAGTCCGGGGGATGCCATACTCTTGACGGATGATCGGGAACGCCCAGTTGCTAATGATTCTGACAAACCCTTGCTTTATATTTACAAGCGCGAACTTACCCCTAAATTCATCCGTAAGATTACACGCATAGAACCCTGGGGATGGAATGCTTATCTGCGCCACACACTTCGCCGCATTGGCATTCCCGACTCTCTACTTCCTACGGATGAAGAACTCGCACATCGCCGTCGCTTGAGTAGCAGAGAAACTGCTATTGCCCTACTCCACCGCCTAACCTCGGAAGACAAAACTCTTGCAGGGCGCGCCACATGGTGCACAACGATTGAAGATGCTTGGACTGCCGTACGCACCTATGGCAGAGCCATGGCAAAGTCTCCATGGTCAAGCAGTGGCAGAGGTGTTTTCCGAGTGGAGTCAGAAGACAACGTCATTCCTGCCGATGCCCGCATGCGCAACATTATTACGCAATATGGTGGGATTGCCATAGAGGAATATTGTGAGCGCTTACAGGACTTTGCTTTAGAATTTTATGCCCATCCTGACCGAACAATTTCCTACGCAGGACTCTCCGTGTTCAACACGTCTGTCGGAGGAAACTATTTAGGGAACATTGACGGCACGCAATCGGAATTACAATACCGCATTAACCATCTCATCCCTTGGAGCAAAGTTGAAACCTGCATCGCGCGCCTCATCCACCACCTTCAAGCACTCATTGATGGCTACTACTGCGGACCACTTGGTGTGGACCTTATGATTGTAAAAAAAGATGGAGTCAACCTGCTCCACCCTTGTGTAGAAATCAACCTTCGCAATACAATGGGTCACATTGCATTGCTCATTAACGAAAGAAAGTGAGAGGCCTCTTCAGAAACCTCTCACTTTTTTATTTTCCACTATTACTACGCCTGATTTCACTCGGAGATTTTCCAAAGTGAGCACGCACATACTTTCCAAAGAAACTTGAATTGGGAAATTGCAATTGGAACACGATTTCCTTAATTGACAAATCCGTGTGGAGCAAGTAATATCGAATGTCATTATCTATAAACTCTGAAATCCATTGTAGGGCAGTTTTTCCCGACACCTTCTTACACACCTCCGACAGATGCTTTGCCGTCACGCAAAGTTCCGAAGCATAATGATTAATGAAGCGCGGACGCGGACGCGTAGTTTCCAATTGTTGGATAAAGCGCAAGAAGAGTTTCTCGCTCTGCCCCACTTCAAATTGCTTATCTGCGAGTTCCTCCAACATGTGTGCGCCAATCAATTCACAAAGCATCCCTTTAACAAGCAGATGAATCACATCCTCACGAAAGGCATGCTCAGCGTCTTCCAACTTTAAGCGTAGGATTTCGCTATAATGCTTAAAAATGGTGTGCTCTTTCTCACTAAACGTCAGCACATGGAAAGAGCGGTCCAAGTTTAACAATGCGCCAATAACGCGTTGGGTATTCGGAACACAATCCATCAACATGTGGCGCGAAACTACCATAAAACTGCCCTTCAACCCCTTATCCACTTCCATTTCTCGGCGAAAGGTGGAGTTGGGTCTACAAATCACAATATCACCTGCCTTAACTGTCAGTTTGACGCCATTAATTTCAAACTCTCCTTCTCCTTCTCTTATAAAAAGGAATATCGCATCCATCATTTGCGCATACTCTCCATTACCCGTAAGTAATCCCTGCTTCACTTTTTCAGCATCACTGACAATAATAAAGTCGTCGCAAGCGTAAGTGTACTGACTTGACAAAGCGAGCATGTCTTTTATTGTAATTTCATCTATCATTTCTCAGAATTCATATTGGATTTCAGAATGCAAATTTAAAAACTTTATTCCATATATTAGTTTTCAAAAAGAGAACAATGATATCTATTTTTACGGATTCAGAATCTGTCGTTCAAAAATTTGAATTTCAAATTCCCTTATTGCTTAAGAATCATCTCTACCAACAAAGGCAAGTGGTCACTTATCCCTCTGTTGTAATAGTTTCCCTTATACATGCGATTGGGACGGAAGTAAGCGGGAACGGAAGTTTCATCATGCTCCAACAGAAAGGGAAAGGCGAGTATGTTACTGAAGGGGTGACTACAATGTAAGGGAGACGTCGTGCGCAACAACGCTGGAGAGACTATAATATGGTCAATCTTGCTCCAATCTCCCTGAAAATTGTAAGTACCTTTCACATTAGGGTATTCTTCACAATGTGGAGGAAGGTCGCAAAGCATTTGAGCATCATGCTTTGAAATGTGTTCATCAGCAAGGTATTCTTCAGCATCTACAACCCGCAACGTTTCTCTGAGGGAAGCGTCTTGCACTTCATCATTCATATCCCCCATGATTACGATGAGCGCTCCCGAGCGAACATTTTGGATGCTGTCAACTTTTTGTCGTATCACCAGCGCCGCATTTCTTCTGTGCACATCCGTAGCCAGCTTTCCGCCACGCCTACTTGGGAAGTGCGCCACAAAGACGGAGAGTGTGTCCAACGTTGGCAACAAGCCCTCCACAAACAACACATCACGCGTGGGGCGCTCTCCCTCATCCATCTTCACGCACAAGTCTTCACGATGAATGGGGCGGAATCTACTGGATTGATAAAGCAGTGCCACGTCAATGCCTCTCACGTCGGGACTGTTCGTAATGAGATAGTCATACCCCAATCGCGCTAAAGAGGTGCGCTGTGTGAGATGCGCCACCACCGTGTCGTTTTCCACCTCCACCAATCCCACTAATTCCACAGGCGATGCCCCACCGGCAGCCGCAATTACCCTTGCCAAGCGCCCTTGTTTGGTCCAATAGCGACTGCTTGTCCATTTATTGTTTCCATCAGGAAGAAAGTCACGATCGTTCTTCACGGGGTCGGGAATCGTGTCAAACAAATTCTCCACATTATACTCCATAATGCGGAAGCGTTCCTGAGCGTCGCCCGTAAAAGGGGTTGCAACACTCAGGAACGCCACCATCGTAAGGATATGAAGCACGTTATTCATGATGATAGGGTTCTCCTTTAATAATTGTCATGGCGCGATAATATTGTTCCACGAAAAAGAGGCGCACCATTTGATGAGAAAACGTCATGCGTGAGAGGGAAACTTTCTCACGTGCCAAAGCATAAATTTCGGGAGAGAAACCGTAAGGACCACCTACGATAAACACCAACCTGCGCGAAACGCTTTGTTGCTTCTGTTCCAAATAGCGGGCAAAGTCAACGCTTCGAAACTCCTTGCCTCCCTCATCCAAAAGCACAACATAATCACCGTCCTTCAAACTCTTCTTCAAAAGTTCCGCCTCACGCTCCTTCTGCTGTTCGGGAGTCAGCGCCTTCGTGTTCTTCAACTCTGGAATCACCTCAAGTTCGAAAGGCTGATAATGCTTTACGCGTTGCACATAATCATCAATGAGTGCCACGAGATGCTTATCAATAGTTTTGCCGATAACCAAGAACAATGTTTTCATAAATTATTTTTTTAGGTTGTGAGGTTTAAAGGACTTTAGGTTATAAGGTTAAGAGGTTCTGAAGTTCTGAGGTTCTGAGGTTAAAATGTTTTGAAGTTAAGAGGTTATGAGGTTGGAAGTTCTGAAATTTTAAGGCTTTAAGGTCTTGAGGTTTAAAGGTCGCATTGCTTTAAGGTTAGCCGACAAAATTTATATAGAATTAGGGAAAACTATATTACACTTTCGGGCGACAATGTTACTCTTTAGGAGCACAATTAGCCACTTTGTGGCGACTCTTTATTTAGCAGTAACAATCAAGTGATTAAAAATCGTCAGCAGCATTCCAATAGTTCCACGCCGCTTCGGCCTGCAAGTGCAACATTTCCAATCCGTTTTTCACCACTGCGCCCTGCTCACTCGCCTTACGCAAGAAGGCCGTTTCGAGCGGATTGTAAACAAGGTCATAACAGAGATGTTGGGGTGTAAGCATGTGGTAGGGCAAACGGGGAGCCTCATCCACATGAGGATACATCCCTACGGGCGAACAGTTTACGATAACGTGATGCGCAGCAAGCACCTCGGGCGTCAGTTCTTCATAAGTGATTGCATCCGTTCGCTTTGTGCGACTCACATAAAGCGGCGTAATGCCCAATTTCTTTAATCCATACACAACAGCCTTAGATGCGCCACCGCTTCCGAGCACCAGTGCGCGATGGTGATGAGATTGAAGCAAAGGGCGGAGCGAATCTACAAATCCTATTACGTCAGAGTTATACCCCTTTGTGCGAATCGTTCCGTCTGCTTCATGCTTGATGCGCACCACATTTACTGCCCCTATCTCCTGAGCCTCAGCGCTGAGTTCGTCAAGCAAAGGAATGACCGCCTGTTTGTGAGGAATGGTCACGTTCACCCCACACAAATCTGGACATTCGGCAATGAGAGTTGAGAGTTGGGCTATGTTGGGAAAGTCAAAGTTTGTGTAAGTAGCGTCAATCCCTTCACGCGCAAACTTTTCAGCAAAGTAACCAGCCGAAAAACTATGTCCGAGGGGATGGCCCACAAGTCCGTAAGCTTCCATAACGTTTAACAAATTACAGTCCCTTATTTTGCAGCAGTATAGAGTGTGCTAAGTCCAAAAGTGAAGCGCTTGAACTTCACATCCTGGAACCCTGCCTTCTTTAAGATTTCTTGCATCACCTCGCCTTGAGGGAAGGCCTCCATTGTGGCAGGAAGATACGTATAGGCTTGCTTATCCTTTGAAATTAACTTACCCACAAACGGCATCCACACTCGAGAATAGAAGCGGAAGAGTTGCTTCATGGGGAAGCGTTGAGGCGTGGTGAGTTCTATGATTACCAATCTGCCCCCTGGTCGCAACACACGGAGCATTTCTCGCAATCCTCGGTCAAGATCTTGAAAGTTACGCACGCCGTAAGCTACAGTAACCGCATCAAAGCTATTATCAGCAAAACTCAAGTCCATGCAATCTTCCTTTTGGAAAGATAGCGTCTCGCTATACTCACTTCGAAGCGCCTTTTCTCGAGCCACACTGAGCATTCCTTCTGAAAGGTCGGCGCCCACAAGCGACTCGGGGCGGAGCATCTTGGCAGAAAGCATGGCAAAGTCCCCCGTACCCGTAGCAATGTCTAACATTTTTTGAGGAGCATAAGGACGAAGCGAGGCTATGGCGGACTTGCGCCAATGTTTGTCAATCCCCAGCGAAAGGGCATGATTAAGAAGGTCATAGCTATGAGCAATGTTGTCAAACATCTGCTCTACCTGCTTGCCTTTTTCGCCTTCCTGACTATAGGGTTTTATGGTTTCTTGTTTGTAGGTCATAATTATTTTACAAAGGAAAGTGGCATAGTTTCAGATATGCCACTCCCAACGGTTCATTTGTGACTGCAAATTTAAGACTTTTCACCCTATTTGCACGTCAAGTGCTTATTTTTCTTTACCCAATCCCAATCCTTTCGGCGTGAAGCAAGTAGGTTTCCAAATCCTTATCACCTCTTCCCGAAAGTGTGAGAATCACAACGTCGGAAGGTTTAAAACTCAACTTATGCAATGCGGCTAAAGCGTGAGCAGATTCCAAGGCGGGAAGAATACCATCCATACGATTGAGTTCGTATGCCGCATCAAGCGCTTGTTCATCGGTAATGGGTATCACCATTGCTCTACCTGAATCGACAAGGTGAGCAGGAAGCGGTCCTACACCTGGATAATCCAATCCTGCAGAAATACTATAGGGTCCTCCGGCTAATTCATCTTCATGCGTAAGCACCATCGTGTTGGCGCCATGAAGCACGCGTGTTTCTCCACAAGTTAAGGATGCAGCATGCTTACCCGTAATCAGTCCTTTTCCTCCAGCTTCTGCAAGCACAAGTGTAACGTCTAAATCGTCAAGGAAGTTAAAGAAACTTCCCGTAGCATTACTGCCCCCTCCGATACATGCCACGACATAATCGGGTAACTCACGACCTTCCTGACGTAAGAGTTGGGCGCGCATTTCTTCACTAATCACGCTTTGAAGGCGTGCCACCATGTCGGGGAAGGGATGTGGACCGACGGCTGAACCTAACAGATAGTAGATATTCTCAGGGTCGGCACACCATGCGCGGAGTGCGGCATCGACAGCGTTTTCCAGTGTTCTGCTTCCCTCAGTTACCGCCTCAACTTTAGCACCAAGGAGGCGCATTTTCTGAACATTGGAATGCTGGCGCACAATGTCTTCGGCGCCCATGTAAATTACGCATTCAAGATTGAGAAGCGCGCATGCCGTAGCCGTAGCCACACCATGTTGTCCTGCACCAGTTTCAGCAATAATTTTTTTCTTGCCGATTTTTTTATCCATTGCGA
>CALFGU010000184.1 GCA_937877685.1 uncultured Prevotella sp. | reverse complement strand
GGTAATTAGGGAAGCATGCTGCGTGCATAGTCCTTCAAACCTTAAAGCGAAGCAATCTTAAAACTTCACAACCTAAAAAACTACTTTTGTATAGTAGTCGTATCCATTAAATTCAGTAACTTTGTGCCTCTCTTAACTAAAATACTCTTGCAATGAAAGCACTTAAAGAACGAATATTGAAAGACGGGCGCTGCTTCCCCGGCGGCATTTTGAAAGTAGACAACTTTATCAACCATCAGATGGACCCCATTTTGATGAAGTCTATGGCTGTAGAGTTTGTGCGCCGCTTTGCCAGCACCAAGATAAATAAGATTATGACCGTGGAAGCGAGTGGTATTGCTCCTGCGATTATGGTGGGCTATTTGTTAGAGTTGCCCGTTGTATTTGCCAAGAAGAAGGTGCCCAGCACCATGGAAAACATGCTCGTGACGGAAGTGTTCTCGTTTACGAAAAACACAACCTACAAGGTATGCGTGAGCAAGGATTTCCTTTGCCCCGGCGACAAGGTGCTTTTCATTGACGACTTCCTCGCCAATGGGAATGCCGCCAAGGGAATTATTGATTTGGTGACTCAAGCTGGAGCTGAATTGGTAGGAATGGGTTTCCTCATTGAAAAGGCGTTCCAGGACGGTGGCGACTATTTGCGCAATGCGGGCATTCATGTAGAGTCGCTCGCCATCATTGAGAGCTTGGACAACTGCGAAATAAAATTAAAGTAGATTTTCCACTTTGTATAGTTAGACTGTATGGAAACAAAAGTTTCAGAAGCAACCCTAAACCAAAAGCCACAGGGGTTGATTTACGGATTAGAAGACCGTCCGCCCTTGCGTGACACGCTCTTCGCAGCCTTACAGCACCTCTTGGCCATCTTCGTAGCCATCATCACGCCGCCACTGATTATTGCGGGCGCGCTGAAGTTAGACCTTGAGACGACAGCATTCTTGGTGTCTATGGCACTGTTTGTTTCGGGGATTGCTACCTTTATCCAATGCCGCAGAGTAGGTCCCATCGGTT
>CALFGU010000183.1 GCA_937877685.1 uncultured Prevotella sp. | reverse complement strand
GAGCATCTGACTACGGATCAGAAGGTTACAGGTTTGAATCCTGTCGGAGTCACAACCAGAAAGAACTCGAGCAACATTCTATAAGTTGTTCGAGTTTTTATTTTGCACTAATTCTATCTATAATTTTGCAAATATGGTTTACACACTCAATAACCCTATATTCAAACTCTTATCCTCCGTTGCAGATGAATTACAATTAGAATGCTATGTAGTGGGAGGATACGTCAGAGACCTCATCATGAACCGCCCCTCTAAAGACATTGACATCGTTGTCGTTGGGAGTGGCATTGCCATGGCCGAGGCTTTTGCGAAAAAGTTAAACAACAAGTGTCATCTCAGTGTCTTCAAGAATTTTGGAACCGCTCAAGTAAAGTGGAAGGGAGAAGAAGTTGAGTTTGTGGGTGCACGAAGAGAAAGTTATAATCGCAATAGTCGCAAACCTATTGTAGAAGACGGCACATTGGAAGACGATCAAAACCGACGCGACTTCACCATTAACGCAATGGCTATTTGCATCAACGAAGCAAGATTTGGCGAATTGGTTGACCCTTTCGATGGACTCTATGACATCGAAGACCGCATCATTCGCACTCCGCTTGATCCCGACATCACATTCTCTGACGACCCCTTACGCATGATGCGTTGCGTTAGATTCGCCACCCAACTTGGGTTTCTTATCGAGGACGAAACATTTGAAGCACTCATTCGCAACAAAGAGCGCATTAAAATCATATCTCAAGAGCGCATTATTACGGAATTGAATAAGATAATGCTCTCCCCCGTACCATCGCGTGGTTTTGTCGATCTTCAACGTTGCGGATTGCTTGAATTAATTCTCCCTGAACTCGCCGCACTTGATATCGTAGAGGTAAGAAATAACCGAGCACATAAAAACAATTTCTATCACACACTTGAAGTGCTTGACAATATCTCCAAAAAGACCGACAATCTCTACCTACGTTGGGCAGCACTGCTTCACGACATTGGCAAACCAAGAAGCAAACGTTGGGAACAGGGAATTGGATGGACATTCCACAATCATAACTTCATCGGAATGAAAATGATTAAACCCCTATTCCACCGCATGAAGTTGCCCCTCGATGACCGCCTCAAATATGTTGAAAAACTCGTTGAACTTCACATGCGCCCCATAGCCATTGCCGATGAAATTGTGACTGATTCCGCCGTCAGACGCCTTGGTTTTGAAGCAAGACCGGACATCGAAGACCTTATGCTACTCTGCGAAGCTGACATCACAAGCAAGAACGAACAAAAGAAGCAGAGTTTCTTAAATAATTTCCAACTTGTCAGACAAAAACTTGAGGAAATACGATTAAAGGACGAAAAGAGTGCCTTTCAACCCATCATTCGTGGCGAAGAGATTATGACACTCTTCAATCTCCCTCCCTGCCGAGAAGTGGGCATCCTTAAATCAGCACTCAAAGAGGCACGCTGGAATGAAACCATCGAACCTACTTATGAGGCCGAAATAGAGTTTCTTAAGAAAGAAGCAACAAAACTCAACATCCAGGGTGCATAAAGGATTGGAGACACCCCTGTAATAACAACTAACCCGTTGACGGAAGTTATGCAACTCTGTCAACGGGTTAATTTTAATATTTCAAATAGACTTAACCGTCTTTATTTTACACCACACCCTGTGCCATCATCGCCTTAGCCACCTTCATGAAGCCAGCGATGTTTGCACCCTTCACGTAATTTACGGTGCCATCTTCAAGTGTGCCATACTTCACACACTGAGCGTGGATATTTTCCATAATCTGGTGGAGTTTTGCATCCACTTCTTCTGCTGTCCATGAAATCATAGATGCATTCTGTGCCATTTCAAGTCCTGATACGGACACACCGCCCGCATTTGCTGCCTTACCTGGAGCATAGAGAATCTTTGCTTCAAGGAATTGTTCGATTGCTTCGGGGGTAGAGGGCATGTTCGCACCTTCACTCACCGCGATACATCCATTCGCAAGGAGTTTGCGCGCATCGTCACCATTAAGTTCGTTCTGAGTTGCCGAGGGAAGCGCGATGTCACACTTTTCACCCCAAGGACGTGCACCTTCTACGTACTTCACACCGTATTCTTCGGCATATTCCTTGATACGTCCGCGGTAGAGATTCTTGAGCTCCATGATGTAAGCCAACTTGTCAGCATCAATACCATCGGGATCGTAAATATAACCGTTAGAGTCAGACATAGTCACCACCTTCGCACCGAGTTCGATAAGCTTCT
>CALFGU010000182.1 GCA_937877685.1 uncultured Prevotella sp. | reverse complement strand
GTTTACAAAGTTAAACCTTTTTACAGACACCACCAACATTTGTAAAGATAAATTTTTAAATTAATATTTTACAAATCAAAACACCTCAAATTTTAGAATTTAGATGTAAATTTCCGTCGCCCATTTACGTTTGAAATTTGTAAATAAAACACCCCGAAATTCGCCTATAAATAACTCTATCTAACAATCGTTACTAATTGATTTTCATTACCATTATAAACCCATATAAAACATGTTTTAAGAAACCCTATTACTGATTTTGCATAAATTAGAAGGGTTTATAACATAAAACCAGTCTCTAATCGTGCTAACGGGGTGATTTTCAACATATTATACTCCTTAAATAACACTGAATGTTTATAAATTCAATTATTCGCATTATACATTTATAAATTACACTATGTAAATTTCATATCATAAACTACATTACCCCGAGGATTTATCGTATTTAAATACGAATTTATAGTTTTGTAATTTATGTAGATTTAAAACATAAATCTCATTAATCAAATGTTAAATTTTGCTAAATCACTAATTTTACCCCTTAACTGGGGCAAAACAAGGCATAATTGAGTCATACACCAGCGAATGTCGGAAGAAAAATCTCTGATAAAACCTCAAAAAGCGAAAATTCCCCTAACACACAGATTTACAAGACATAAAGCCATTTTTTCGTGATTTAGAAAAATGAGCAGAAAAATCAAGAAAAAGGGCATTCCAGGGAGAATAAAACAGAAAACTCGACTTTGTCTGCATGAAACGAACAGAATCACCCCACCCTTAGTTTTAGAAATAAATGTAATTTACATTTTTACATTTATGAAGTAAGAAACATAAAAAATCAGACTTCAATTTTTCACATTCTGCAACTCGCTTTTGTGAGAAAATTGAAGTCTGATTTTGCTTTCAAAATTAAGATTTACATACGCAATTTTGGAAGGAAAATATAGTATAGCAAACCTCCCTTTAATGAAGAATGAAATAAATCAATTCCGTGAAAAGTTCCGCACTTGTCGCTCCCCCATTTTCGATTCCCTTACATCGCGCATCGGTTTCTCGAATCTTCGAAAGGATGTGCATCACCTTCACGCCGGAGTAAACTTTCATCGCCGGAAGGTAATTTCGATTCACTTGCCAATCTCGAATCCCCAACCAACTTGCGATACCCATTGGAGTTTTTTCGGGAGCATAATATGCCAACATGAGTTGCGAGTAAAATCGGAAGAGCATCGTGAGTGTGGCAGGAAGATAAAAATTGCGTTCATCCTTAGCCATGACACGTGCAATTTTCATTGCCTGAGAAACGTCTTTTTTCGACAACGCGTCCTGTAGTTCGAAAATATTAAAATCTCGGTTAACGCCCACCGTAGTCAAAACATGGTCTTTTGTAACCATCGTTTGCCCCTTGGGAAGACCGACACACAACTTTTCAAGTTCATTAACCACCTTACTCAGTTTCGTTCCCACCAAATCAGCAATCATATTCGCGGCCTCTAGTTCGATGGCGAGGCGCTTACGTTTGAGATAAGAAGCCACAAATCCCGGAATGCGATCTTCGCGCAAGGGTTTTGATTCAAAAAGTATGCCATTCTTCTCAATCAAAGCAGGCAACTTTTTTCTACGATCCAAAGTCCCGCCCTTATGACAAATGATGAGCACCGTAGTTGGCTGCATCTGCGCAAAGTAAAGTTCCAACTTTTCCAGTTGTTTCATATTTTGCGCCTCCTTTAAGCACACCACCAACCTTTCTGCCCCCATCGGGAAACCACGTGCCGCACTCACCACCGCCTCAGGCGTAGCCTCTGTTCCGTAAAACGTAAACAGATTAAAAGCCTGCTCATCGGGAGTCAGCAATTTCTCAAGGAGCAAATCGGCAATCTTATCTATGTAATACTCCTCCTCACCCATCAAGCAGTAAACGGGATGAAACTTACCGTTCATAATCTCGCGAACCACGTCTTCGTAAGCAGGAGTCACTTGCTTCGTTTGAGCCATTATATAATATATGTGTTTTGTTTTTATTCTTACTTTCGAGCACCAAGTTGCCCTTCCAATCCCACGCGTCTTACTTTCCAATAAGCCACTTCATGCTTCACGACCCTCACCTTCACCACAAAACGCACCTGTATATGCACTTTATTTCGTACCTTTGTGGTCAGGCAACAAGTCCTACTATCTTGCAAAAATACACAAATGATTCCATTAAACCTGCCCCCCTCCGACATAAAATTAAAGAAGAATGAAGAAGGCGAAGTTTTCGTTTTCGACATCCTGCGTCGCAAATGGCTCAAACTAACCCCCGAGGAATGGGTGCGCCAACACTTTACGCGCTTCCTCATTGAGCACAGACACTACCCCGCAGGGTTACTCGCCAACGAAGTAGGCATCAACATCAACGGCAATATCAGACGTTGCGACACGGTTCTCTATGACAAAATCGGGATGCGCCCACGCCTCATCCTTGAATACAAAGCCCCACACGTTGAAATCTCTCAAGAGGTGTTTTATCAGATTGCCTCTTACAATAGTGTGCTCCGCGCCGACTACCTTATCGTTTCAAACGGACTGCACCACTATTGTTGCAAAATCAATTACGAGCAAAACTCCTTTGAATTCTTGCCACAGGTACCCGATTTCAAGGACTTGTAATTAAGATAAAAGTCAGAACTATTCAAATAGAATTAGGAAAAACTAAGAGTAACTTACGACGAATTAAGTTACTCTTAGTTTTTCTTATTAGTAACTTAGTTTTGAGCAATTCTATTCCTCACAGATGCATCAGAATAGCTGCATGCTACAAGATACGGATTTACCCCTATTTTACAATCCCCACCACCGCTTTCCACCACTTCATCATTTCTCCCCAAGCAACTCTCCCGACTAACCCACTCACGCATTATCCCCCTCCTCACTCCCATCGCCTCATAAAGCGGAATCCCCTTTTTTCCTCTTTATATATAAATATTGTGTGGGTTATGGGCATATATCCCCGCTACATAGTTTTATTTTTGTAACTTTGCATGAATTCTTTGCAGACAACACAACAATGAATATAGAAAAGAAACTAGCATTTGATGAACTCCGCACGCTGCTTAAGGGACGCTGCATTTCCTCGCTCGGCACCGAGTGGGTGGAAAAGTTTGTGACCTTCTCGGCAGACTATTCTAAGGTGACCCATAACCTGAAATTAGTGGCCGAGTTTCAGCGTTTCGTAGAGACGGAAGAGGACGTGTATGAAGAAAACTTCTTCGACGTTCGCCAATCCCTGCTTCGCCTACGCCCCGAACGCACCCATTTGGAAGAGGTTGACCTTTTTGACCTCAAGCGCTCACTCATGACCGTTCACGCCTTGGTTGATTTTTTCACTAAGAGCGATTCCGATGAAAATGAGGGCGAAGAAGGCAACCATAAGTACCCCACTCTGGCCGCTCTTGCTGGCGACGTTCAATCTTTCCCTCACATCATCCAGCGCATTGATAATGTGCTCAACAAATACGGTAAGGTGAAAGACACCGCTTCAAAGGAACTGCTCACCATTCGCCACTCTATTGAGGTAAATACGCGTACGCTGAGCCACTCTTTGCGTAGCATTATCCAGCAGGCGCAACAAGAGGGTTACATTGAGCGCGACGTGTCGCCCACTTTGCGAGATGGTCGCCTCGTTATCCCCGTTTCGCCCACCGTAAAGCGCAAGATTCGTGGCATTGTCCATGATGAATCGGCCACAGGGAAGACTGTTTTCATTGAACCCACAACCGTAGTCGAAGCCAACAATAAGATTCGTGAACTCAAGGCACAGGAGCGCCGCGAAGTGATTCGCATTCTTCAAGAACTCTCAGCCGAGATTCGCCCACATATTAATGCAATGTTGCATTCGCAACACTTCCTTGCGCACATTGATTATCTGCGCGCCGTGGTGAGTTTTGCCGACTCCTTTAATTGCATCGTTCCCCGCGTTCAGGAAGAACCTCTCATTGATTTGTGTCAGGCTTACCACCCTTTGCTTCAGCAATCCCTCCAACGCCATGGTAAGAAAATGCAACCGCTTGATATTACCTTGCGCAACGGACGCATTCTGCTCATTTCCGGACCTAACGCAGGGGGTAAGTCCGTATGTTTGAAGACAATGGGACTCTTGCAATACATGGTGCAATGCGGTCTTCCGATTCCCGTACGTGAAAATTCCACTCTCGGCATATTCTCCGACATATTTATCGACATCGGCGACGAGCAAAGCATTGAGAATGACTTAAGTACCTACTCCTCTCACCTACTCAACATGAAGGTGATGATGAAAGGTGCAAGTCCTCGTAGTCTCTTACTCATTGATGAATTTGGAGGCGGAACAGAACCCCAAATTGGGGGAGCATTGGCAGAAGGAATACTCCACCGCTTCGTAAAGACTGGCACTTGGGGCATCATTACGACACACTATCAAAACCTCAAACATTATGCCGAGCAGGAACCTGCTGTTGTCAACGGCGCCATGCTTTACGACCGCGCTCAGATGCAACCCCTCTTCATTCTTCAGGTAGGTAATCCAGGCAGTTCGTTTGCCGTTGAGATTGCTCGCAAAATTGGCATCCCCGAAGAGGTTATTGCTTACGCCTCAGAGCTTGTTGGTAAGGATTATATCATGAGCGACAAGTACCTTCAGGACATTGTTCGCGACAAGATGTATTGGGAAAAGAAGCGTCAAACCATTCGTTCGCGCGAAAAACAGTTGGAAGAAACCGTGGCACGCTATGAAGAGGAAATGCAACAATTCCAGCAACAACGCAAATCCGTAATGGCGCAAGCAAAAGAGGAAGCCCAGCAACTCCTTAAGGACACGAACGCCAAGATTGAGAATACCATCCGCGAAATTCGCGAAACCCAGGCCGAAAAAGAGCGTACGCGCGAAATCCGACAGGAACTTTCTGACTTCCGCGAAGCCCTCGCGCAAACATCTGACGAAGAGAGCATTATTGCCCGCAAAATCGAAAAAATCAAACGCCGTCAGGAGCGCAAACAAGCAAAAAGCGAGCAACAGAAACAAAGCGACGCTTCAGCAAGTGGTTCATCTGCCACCGAAAATGAGACACCCGCAATCCCTGCTCCCACTGCCTCAAAACTTCATCTTGAAGTGGGGCAATACGTTCGCATCAAGGGACAAACAGCTGTGGGTCGCGTAGAAAACATACAGGGTAAAAACGCCAAGATTCTCTTCGGAAGCATGTACACTTCCCTTCCTATCAACCGCCTTGAACTTGCGGAAAAACCTAAGGAAGACAACACGACAAAGGCTGCAACCTTTGTGAGCAAAGAAACGCGTGACGCGATGCACGAAAAGCAACTCAATTTCAAGCAAGATATTGACCTTCGCGGCATGCGCGTAGATGAGGCGCTCACGGCGGTATCTTATTTCATTGATGACGCAATCCAGGTGGGGCAAGCCAGAGTTCGCATCCTCCATGGCACAGGTACGGGCGCCCTTCGCCAAGTTGTGCGCCAATATTTGAGCACCGCTACTGGCGTCATGCGTTTCCATGACGAGCATGTCCAATTTGGTGGCGCCGGCATTACGGTCGTTGAACTCATATAATATATGTGTAAAAACAAAGTCCCACTTAACGCGCGTTAAGTGGGACCGAAAAACGACTTTTCCACCTTTAAATTTCCAAGAGAATAGATGCGCATCATCATGTATCACTATTCGGTGGAAACAAAATAAGCAGTCTTTTTTGGTGGTCCCGAAACAGTAATGACCTATTTAGATTTCGGACTCTTGAACCAAGATTACGAGTTCTCAGATAGTCATCAAAGTCAAAGATAGCGATTATGTATCTCCTAAAATGGAGGCATAATCGCTTTTTTGACGTTATCATCTCCCCAAAAAGCACTATTTATTGTATTAGAAAAACAAGAAAACTCTATTTTATTGCGTTTGTCATTCGTAAAATATCCATTTTATTGCGTTACTAGACATAAAATTCTCTGATTTATTGCGTTTAAAGAAAATATTTTTATTACTTTTGCAAAAACCTAAAGTTTTATTACTATGGTAGATAAGAGAATTTTAGAACAAACTCTTTTTGAACAGAAGGAAGAGTTATATTTTTTGCAACATTCAAATCTTTGTTCCCGTAAAGAAGAAGAGCAAATTGATTTAGACAGTAACTTAGCTCAGGTTGTTATTGGAGTGAGAAGAAGTGGGAAATCTACTTTGTGTTTTAATTCTCTTAAACCTCATTTAGATAAGTGTGCGTATGTAAATTTTGATGATGAGCGCTTAGCAAATATACAAGCGACTGACTTGAATAGTGTACTTGAAGTTCTATACAAAATTTATGGTGATTTCAAGTATCTTTTTCTTGATGAAATCCAAAACGTCGAAGGTTGGCATCTGTTTGTAAATCGCTTATTACGACAGAGGATTCACATTCTTATTACCGGTTCAAATGCGAAGTTACTAAGCGGAGAGTTAGCAACACATCTTACAGGGCGTAATGACCAAATAGAACTATATCCTTTTTCATTTGCAGATTTTTGTTCTTATAAAGGAATTGACCTTGTATCAGTCTCCACGAAAGCAATCGCTTTAAGGCGGGCAGCATTTGATGAATACATAAAACAGGGAGGGTTTCCTGAATTATTAAACAAGAAGAATAAGTCACGTTATGTAAATAATCTTGTTAATAATATATTGAAGCGAGATATTGCACAACGCCATAACATTAAATTTACAGAAACTTTTGAGCGTCTGGCACATCACCTCATGAATGTTGCTCCAACTGTCATTAATGAAAGCGAACTCGCTAATATTGTTGGTTTAAAGTCAAGTCATACGGTTAATAACTACGTCAGTTTTCTGAAAGAGGCATACTTGCTGTTAGGATTGAAGAAATATTCCACAAAGAGCAAGTTGCGAATGCGTGCTGAAAAGGTATATCCCGTTGATATTGCGTTAATGGACGGTCGGCAAGACGCATTTGCAGGTGAGAATATCGGATGGCGATTAGAAACCCTTGTTTATATAGAACTATTACGAAGAAACCGCCCCTTAGGACGCGACATTTACTATTACAGAAATGTGGCTGGATTTGAGGCTGACTTTGTCGTTTGTAAGAACAACGTCGTGCAAGAAATCTATCAAGTGTCCTATGACATCAGTAAGGAGAAAACACGCAAGCGTGAGTTGAGAGGACTTCTCGCAACGTCACAAGAAACAGGGTGTGAGAATCTTTTCCTCATAACAGATTTTCATCAAGAAGAGGTAATTATTGACAACAAACGGATTCAAATCATTCCTGCCTTTGAATGGATGCTAAACCCCGCTTAAAGGCAGAAACAACAACAATCTCCCAGTTTATTTCCTCATGGAATAACTGAGAGATTGTTATTTTGTATTTGTATTAAGTGAGACTTTGTTGAAATTCTTTCTTAAATTGTTTTCACTATGAGTATTGTAGATTCAAGGGAAAGTAATTTTCCTCGGACATAGTGGCACTATTCCTCCTCTTCAAGTTCGGTATGGAAAATCATCGTAGTTGCGCCGATGGTGATAATATCGCCAGGTTCGAGGCGCACTTGTTCTTTGAGACCTACGAGAGTGTTGTGAACAAATGTTCCGGTATTTGAGGGGGCGTCACGCACAGTAAAGACCACCTCGCCGTTTTTCTTTTCACGCACATTGAGGATGCAGTGCGTGGTATCTACACTGGGGTCCACGGTTTTGATAGGCGTGTTTGCCTTAGTGCCTTTCACTTGTCGCCCAACAACATTGTCGCCCAAGTAAAGGGGAAGCACTTGCTTGAAATGGAAGGCATTTTCAATCACTGTGAGCCACCCCATCACGGGTGCCTCTTCCTCTGTTTCCTCCTCCACAGGTTTGGGCATCGGTATGCGCAATTTGAATTGCTTGTGACACTCTGGACACTCAAAAACCAAACTTCTACCGGGTTCGTATTGCGTTTCGTCAAAAAGGATTGCCTCATCACACTTTGGACATCGTATTCTCTTCATAATCTATGACTTTTGTTTTGACCTAAAGGTCATTTGGTTGCTATAAAAATGAAAGGCTGCGTCAAAATGTTTGATTTGACGCAGCCTTAATCTGCCTTACGGTTATTTCTTTAACACCCATGCATCCGCAAAACTCTTGTGCATCTTGCGATATTCACGTAATGCCTGAATTGCTTCCACTTCCGAAGGATAAGTTCCGACCACCACGCGAAGGATGTTCTTTTTCAAAAATATTTCTGCCTCATTGATTCCCACTGATTGTAATTCTGCCACCAATGTTTCAGCATTTTTTTGTGGCACACAACTACAAACCACCAGCGTATATTGCTTCTGAGGAACGGAAACTGTTGCAGGTTCTTCCGTTTGAGAAGGTGTTTCAACAACTTGCGTTTCAGATTGTTCCGCAACCGATGTCGCAACAAGAGAATCTTGATTTTCAACACCGCTTTCACACTCTTCCACAAAAGTTGTTGCTGGCGTCAGCACGGGACGAGGAGTTTCTTCCGCCGTAGCAAAAAGTTGTGAACTAAAAAGGGCTGCCTGTTGCATGCCTGTCTCAGACGTGTTGCTCACGGGCACTGACCATGCGAAGAAACATACGAGCATCACCACCGCAGCGGCTACATAATTTGCGACTTCGCGACGGATGCGAATTGTATAGTGAGTTTCCGAGCGCTCAATGAATTTGGCGGGTTGCGCAGTTTCCTCAACCGCTGTTTCAACCGCACCTTCCACCTCTTCTTCCTGCTTGCGCATCACGAATGCGTCTAAGCCATAAAGTTCGGGGGAAACTACGCCTGCCTCGCAGGGTTGGAAATCGTACGTTCCGTTTAACGTAAGCGTGAATACGCCTATGCTGCCCAACTCATAGGAACCCGTTGCATGGAGTTCGGCTTTCACCTCTGCCACTACGGATGCTATTTGTTGCAAAGCCTCAACATAACCGATGCCATAAGCATTCATGTAAGACTGCACCAAGAGTCCGTCATTCAACTTGAGAGATCCGTTGAACCCTACGCTACGGTAAGGGGGCAAGAATAATCCTTCTTCCTCAACATAGCGCGCAGAAACCTGCTGCGTAACGAATCCGCCAAAGTCGGGAACGATTACGCAGTCGTGCTTCAAGAGCAAACTTTCGATATGTCGAACTAATGCTATCACGCCAGTTTAGTTAAAAGAATGATTATCAACAAGAAGAGTTTCATCCCCCTTTTCAGGGGAAATTTCTTGTGCAAAATTACTAAAATTTGTTTAATCCAGCAACCTATTTTTCACCCTTTTTATCCTGCATTTTTCAGCAGAACGCCTAAACCTACAGAATTACAGGGCGTTAACATTTTAAAACTTTTTTCTTTCCACTCATATATAATATTGGGAGACTTTTCCCCACAAATCTGCCCACTTTTTGCCCCCAAATGAATTTGCCAACACACTCTTTCCGAGTTACAAAAAAGTCAATCTAATTTAGGAAAAACTAAGTCTCTTATAATTTAAATTAAGTTACTTATAATTTGAATTAAGTTACTTAAAGTTTTCACTAATTCTAATATCCTAAAATGAAGGTGAGAGAATGAGGTTTGAGAATGTGGAGCGTGTCATATTATAGGAGTCCTTTCTATGTCCAACATCATTATTTACGCTCCTATCAGAGGAGGAATTTACGGAACGCACCACTTTTTCGTGATGCAAGCATTGATTTTGATTTCTTACCGCTTCGCCATCCGCCATTTTTTTGATAAGTTTGCAACAGAAACTCTACCCCATTTTCACCTATGTCTAAACATTACGACCTTATAACTATCGTGGGCCCCACGGCTTCTGGAAAAACGAAATTTGCCACGGCATTGGCGCAACTTATTGACGCTGAAATCATCAGCGCCGACTCACGCCAGGTGTACCGTCGGATGGACTTAGGAACAGGTAAGGACTTGGCGGATTACATTGCGGCAGACGGCACACCCATTCCCTATCACTTGATAGACATTGCCGAACCCGGCACGAAGTATAACGTTTTTGAATTTCAGCGCGACTTCCTCTCGGCCTACGAAGACATCCGCCGACGAGGCAAACGCGTCATCGTTTGTGGCGGAACGGGACTTTATGTTGAAAGCATCTTACGCGCTTACCGTTTAAGTCCAGTGCCTCAGAACGATGTCCTTCGTAAGGAATTGGAAGGCAAATCCCTGGAGGAACTCACCGCAATCTTGAAGACCTATAAGGCGCAACTACACAACACAACTGACGTGGACACGGCACAGCGCGCCATTCGTGCCATCGAGATTGAGGAATATTATAAAAACGAACCCAAGGAAGAGCGCCCCTTCCCCGAACTCAGCAGTTTAACTCTGGGTATTGACGTTGACCGTGAGGTGCGCCGTGAGCGCATCAGCAATCGCTTGCGCCAACGCCTGGAAGAGGGGATGTTAGACGAGATTCGCGCCCTGCTTGATGAAGGCATTTCGGCAGAAGACCTTATTTATTACGGATTGGAATACAAATTCTTGACACAACATGTCATAGGCGAACTCTCATTTGAGGAAATGTATCGCCAACTTGAAATTGCCATCCACCAATTCGCCAAGCGCCAAATGACGTGGTTCAGAGGCATGGAAAAGCGTGGCACCCCCATCCGATGGGTCAGCAACACGCAAACCTCCATTCAGCAAATTGCACAAGAAATTCTTCAGGAAGATTAAATCAGTTATGCCCTTACGCCATCTCCATATCCTTTTGTTACTCACGTCTTTGACATGGGGCATGGCATCGTGTTCTAAGATTGAAGAGGAACTCCCTGAGGGTCCGCCAATAGAATCTCCCGATGAAGGAGAAGACTCTGACGGCAACGAAACCGAGGGAGACACCCTTAGCGTAGTCAAAGCCTTGCAATGCGCTCCCGATGATTGGATTATCGTCAAGGGTTACATTGTTGGATATGTCAACGGAACCACCATGAGCAAGGCCCAATTTTCCGCCCCTACAGAAAAGGCAAACACCAACATCATCATTGCGGATAGCAAGAAAGAAACGGACCACAAGCGGTGTCTGCCCATACAGATAAAAAGTGACACTGACGAATACCTCTTATACAACCTCCTAACCAACCCCCAGTTGTTAGGCACTCCTATTGCCGTAGAGGGTTCGGTTACTACCTATTTTAGAGTCAACGGTTTTAAATATCCCCATTATTGGATTACAAAACTCACCGAGGAAGGCGCAGACACGCCTCCAGAAGAAGACGTCCCCACTCCATCGCCTGACCCTGATCCCAAACCGCAACCCGAGAACGACGCCCCCACTCTCGACTTCACGCCACAGGCAAACATCTGTGGCAGATAGGGCGAATGCAACGCCTATAAACAGAGGCCGGACAGCGCCCTTTTATAATTCTTTTACCCTATAAAATCTACAACAAAAATCCACTTCATACAATAATCTAAGGAGTTCGTACAGCGGACTCCTTTTTATTTTGCCTTAAATCTTATACACCCTACTTTTGCATTGTCAAATCAACAAATGATAAACATTTACAAACAACGTTAACGTTAACTCATCATTTTATTACCAACCAATTTAAACTTTACAACAATGAAGAAATTAGTATTTGTAGCAGTAGCAATGTTGACTGCAGGTTTCACATCTTGTGTTGACAACCCCACTTCATCAGAAGCAGTAACAACAACTCCAACAGAAGTTAGTGCATTAGAAAATGACACAACTGAAAACAATGCCACAGAAGGTGACTCTGTAAAAACAGAACCAACTGCTGAGAAGTAAGTAAAAGCGTTAGGTTGCTCTGCTGTCCTTATATGCAAGCCAACCTAACGCTTCTAACCCGTTCTTCCTCATCTAACACTAAAAATGATGAGCATGCCCTTTAAAGATAACCCATCTTCACTTGATTATTAAGACACAATTTTCAAACAAACACGTTTTTTCTTCTTCATTGAAAAGAGAGCGACAACAACATTTAACTGAGGCACACACAATTATTATAAATCTATAATCCCGAATGGACACCCTATTATTTAACACCAGAGATGAACTGCTAAGGGTAAGTTTGAAGCATGTTGTGTACTTCGAATCCGACGGCAATTACACAAACATATTCTTTTCAAACGGAACCAAGGCCACCTTATTATATAGTTTGTCAAACATGGAGCTCCAGATAAATGAGAAACTAACAGGAATGCCCCAACCATTTATCCGAATCGGTAGGCAATACATCGTAAATAGTTCATACATCTTTCAAATCAATACCCTGAAACGGCAATTAATCTTAAACTGCTTCGACGCCCCCTTGCTATACACCCTTTCTGTGTCAAAAGAAGCCTTAAAAAAGTTGAAAGAAGTGTATATCCAGAAGAAATAACCACCTCAAGTTAGAGAGGAGAGAGGAGTGCCATCCGGAGTGTCGTCCCTCTTGGCATACTCCTCACTTCTCAGAACCTCAGAACTTCTTAACCTCAGAACCTCAGAACTTCAGAACCTCTTAACCTCAGAACCTCAAAACCTTATCTTATGAACTTAGCAAATCCCCAAATCCTCACTTGCCCCTTTTGTGGAGAGAAGAAAGAAATCATGTCTCTCATGCCTGGTAACACTTTCGGAGCCAAAATGTGGTCAGACAATAAATGTATCTACCCCATGTATCCAGAAATCTCTCTTGTTCAGAAATGTCCCCATTGCGGAAAGTTTTATATCAGAACAAGACAGGAAGCAGTTTGGGCAGAATCAGGTCATTCCTTTGAGCAAGGACTCCTTACTTACGAAGAAATGAAGCAGGCATTTGCCCAACTCATGGAAGTTGGAGACTTGACGCATGACGAAGAAGCAAATGTGCGCATGATGCTTCACCATGCACATAATGACAACTTTAGAAGTGAGCAGACGTCTGAATTTACAGATGCCGACCTCACTTTGTTTCGTGAAAACGCCATGTGGTTGATTCAGAATATTATTACAGACCGCGTCATGAAGGCTGAATTTTATCGCGAAATCGGAGACTTTGACGAGGCAAAAAGCATTCTTGATGAAGTCCACGCAAGTGACCCCTTCTATATAACGCTTGTTGATAAAATACAAGATAAAATTGCGAATCGCGACAGCGCAGTGTTCCGAATTTAATAAATAAGCGCCCCCCCGTTTTTCTACTTACAGAATGAATAAAAATGTTATTTCTCCGCGATAATTCTTAAGACGTAGCATGTTTTTGAAGAGATACAATTATGGAAAAGCAAACGTCACAACAAGTTTCATAAAAGGGGTAAGTTTACAATAGAAAACATAAAGAACAATATGAAAAAGAAAATCATTATAATTGTTTTATTAGGGATACTTTTGTTAGGATTGATTTTTGTTTTACCATATAAAAACCTGTTACCTTATAAGAATAAACCTGTTAAGGTTAAAGAACTTAACTATGCTTCAATATTTAATGATTTGAACAGAGTTCAATTGAAAGCTGCAACACAGTTGGGAATTAAGAACCCCTTAAAGAATAGGAAAGAAGTGCAGCGTGTGAAAGATGATTTAGTTAGAATTAAAGATAATAATCATTATAGCATAGCCAAACTTACACACTCCGTTCCTTACTTGACAGAGGGTTCTGCAGAACTCCTGGATATGATTGGTAAAAATTTCTTGGATTCATTAGCGAGCAAGGGACTGAATCCAAATAAAATCATAGTAACCTCTGTGCTTAGAACACAAGAAGATATAAAGCGCCTACAGAAGTCAGGCAACCCTAATACCGTAATGAATTCCGCCCATTGTTACGCAACCACCTTTGACATCACCTATGCTCGCTTTGACAAAATCAAAACCAAAAACCGCCGTCCCTGCGAATCAGTAAAAACAGAAACTTTAAAATGGGTATTGGGAGAGGTGCTTCGAGATTTGCGAAACCAAAATAAGTGCTATGTAAAGTACGAGGTAAAACAACGGTGTTTTCATATAACAACAAGAATATAAACTCATTGTTTATACCATGAACTATAGTCCTTAAGTCCCCTTAAGAAATACAACTATGCAAAATCTAAAACTACAACGACTCATAAACTTCTTGAAATGGGGCCTGTTATGGGTGTTTCTTCCTCCACTTTGGGCAATTTTCATCCACAAGAAAGGGATGAAGAAACGTTGGATAATCCCGCTCATGTTGCTTTCTCCCATGAGTGTTATAATCTGTTTGCCCGTTTTACTCGTTCTGTTGTTTATAATCGCCTTGGGCGCAGATTCCGAAAGATTTTCCAATGTAAAAACGCTTGAAACTCGAGAGGAAATTTGCGAACTCACGCAGATGGCAGACTTCCCTGAGTTTACGTACAACGGACGTTCCGAAGATTCGTGGGACATGAGAACGATGTCCTACTTCACCTTCACCGACTCCCTAACGGAGGTTCAGTTGAAGCGCTTCAGTGCAAAATGTAAAGAACTAGACAATCCTCGTTGGCAACAAATTGACTCAGCAACCTGGACCTGCGTGAGCAATAGCGTAGAAATGAGACTCCGCAAGGATGGATTCACGATTGAACAAAGTCACATCAGCGGAAGTCCTCAAATAGACTCCATCCCCAACCTTACGCTCCCACCGTATGAAATAGTAAGTCAAACCCACTGGCTCTGCGGTACCGATTATGCAGACGACATCGTTATCAAACTTGAGAAAGTCCCCACTTCCTCATTCTACAAGGATTGGACCTACGACGCACAAAGCAAGAAGTACACTTTTGAAGTCACAGACAAGTACAACAACCGTTGGTCACTCACGGCGAGAAAGGGAAGTAAGGTTATACGAATCAATTATACGGACTTTTAAGAGATAGATAAGTAGCATGTAAGTTCCTATAGATAAATGCGTCTGTAGGACATAGAAATACTTTGGGCATGAAAATAATGAATGTGTCAGAACATGATTCGATGTCTTCATAAGATTTAAATAGCTGCCCCTTAAAGAAAATTAAGATTTGTTGGTATTTTAGAAAAAATATCCTAAATTTGCCCTTGACTTAGACACACTTAGGGTGAACAAGTCATTGCATCGGTGGACTGATGAATGAGAGTCGTGAGAGAAACTTAATCCCTTTACGAATCTCAAGAGTCTACAAAAAAGCAAGGCGAATTGTGGCGGAATGCCCGAGAGTCACTCTCGGCATATAGTGTTATAATACACCCTACCTATGGGAAAAGAGAAGTTGAAGGAATTATATATTCAAAAGAGATAAAACATGGTAATTATTGTAGGTCGTAAAGGACAACAGCATGCTATTATTACTGATTTAAGCGTTAGTCGTGAACATTGTAAACTTACGTCAAATGCGGATGGCACTTACACCTTGGAGAATCTTAGTGCAAACGGCACTTTTGTGGATGGAAGAAGTATAGTCCGTAGCGTAGTTACCCCTGATTCTATTATACAATTAGGAACAACATTCAAGATTAGCGTCAAGGAACTTATCCCCGAAATAAGCAAGCAAGTTGAATCTGATGAAGTTTTAAAAGAATCTCATCCTCCTCTTCGCCAACAAGAATACCAGGCAAGGTTTCTTAGACTAAAGCAGGTGTATGATAAATATACTGCTGATAAAATAGCACTCCAAAAGGAAGCAGGTATGAACAACTTCTATCGTATGCTCCCCATGACTTTATTATCTATAGTCGGTATGGGAGCTGTTGCTATTCCTGGTTTGGGCAACTTTGCTCCTTTAATTGGAATCTTTGGTTTCGCACTCTTAATTTACTCTTTGGTAAAATCATACAATAGTAACAAGAACAACCCTGAAAAAATGGAAGCACTCAACAAACATTTTATGATCGAATATGTTTGTCCAAACTGTGGAAACTTTTTAGGGTTTGTACCATTTGAAACCTTAGAAAATAAATCAGTTTGTAGTTTCTGCAAATGCAAATGGAAATAAATTGTTTCTTAACTTACCTATTATCCATTTTACATTCCACTGATTTTTATTCGTTTCCCCTCGCCAAACAAGACTTTTTTGTCTGTGAGAATTCGTCAAAATCTAAAAGCATTTAGGCATTACACTATTGTATGTCGCAACATTGTTCATAAACAAAACGTTTATTAAATTCAAACGTTCATCAATTACACCTTTTTCTAGATTGCTCTCCTCATACTTTCTTTATAAAGCGACTCTAAATTAAATGCAACAACTACAAACTGGCACACTCCTCCAAGGAGACAAATATAAAATAGAAAAAATATTAGGTCAAGGTGGGTTTGGAATTACCTACCTTGCAAATCAAGAACTTCTGGACAGAAAGGTTTGTATCAAGGAATTTTTCTTTAAGGAATATTGTGAACGTGATGAGGCGACGAGTCATGTAACTCTTGGCACACAAAGTAGTCGTGAAACGGTAGAGCGCTTTATGGCAAAATTCTTGAAAGAAGCGCGCACAATCTCCAAATTGGAACATCCCAATATTATCCGTATTCATGACATCTTCATGGAAAACAACACGGCTTATTATGTGATGGACTATATTGATGGAGAAAGTCTATCTGAAATGGTAAAGAGAAGAGGGGCGTTGCCAGAAGGAGAAGCGGTAGAGTATATCAAACAGGTCGCATCCGCTTTAGATTTCATCCATCAGCGTAGCATAAATCATTTGGATATTAAACCTGCAAATATTATGGTGTGTCAATCTGACCAAAGAACCATATTGATTGATTTTGGACTTTCCAAACAATACGATGAGCAGGGCGGACAGACGAGTACAACTCCTGTAGGTATCAGTCATGGTTATGCTCCGATGGAGCAATACAAGCAAGGGGGAGTCAATACTTTCTCTCCTCAAACGGATATTTACTCCTTAGGTGCCACTTTATATAAATTGGTGACTGGAAATACTCCGCCACAAGCAATGGACCTTATAGATGAAGGTTTACCATCATTGCCCCCAACGCTTTCTGCGTCTGTAGTAGAAACGATAAAGAAAGCGATGCAATTCCGCAAAGTGGATAGACCAAGTAGTATTTCTGAGTTTTTAAAGATTTTAAATTCTACGCCCCAGCAGACTCCGTCATTTAAGCAAACTTGTACCCCAGAATACTCCAAAGTTAATTCAGAAGAAACAATTGTTTTAATAGGGAAAGACAATCGTCAGGCAGAACAAGGTCTTGTGAGACCTCACTACCATCACAATGACGTAAAAGCAACAATAGTTCAACCATCTTTATCATCCCAAACTATAAGTGGAAATAATGAAAAGAAAATCGGAACTGAAAAATTCCCATATTGTAGTAAGACAATTTTTTATTTAATCTGCATTGCCTTTTTTGTAGATTTGGTCTGGATTGTAGATTGGAATTACTCAGGATGGTTATATTCATTGGGATTAGGTGATAAATGGTTTGGTTATATATTTGTAACTATCGCAACTATCGTTTGTTCGTTCCTTTTAAGTCGCAAATTGAGGGCATACAATAAAGTTAATAATAAAATTCAGAATCCGATAATCAGTTTCTTACTAGCATCTTTTTATACATTATGTTTGTTCTGTACAGAATGTATTCATTGGAGGTTCTGCTATTATTACGATCACAACTACTGCTGGATTCAAGATTATAAATTCATGTTGCTGGTACATTGTACATCAATTATACTAATACCATTAGGTATCGCACAAATATTATTATGGGATAAAAAAGGAGTCATCTCCATATTCATAGGTCTTGGTTTATTGCTACTTCCATTAGATTATTATGTCCCACATTTTTGGATATATGTATGTCTATTTTGTATGTTCATGTTGTTGTCCATAAAACAAAGTGGAGTTAACACATGGTGCCAACTAGATTTCAAGATACCTATTAGTAAACATAAATTATTATACTTATTCTTTATAATTGAACGAATAGTTACGTTTATTTTGTTTACAAATTTATATGGAAATTACTTTGGATGAAAATAATTTTGATTAAAATATATGCAACAATTACCTAAGAATTCACTCCTCCAAGGAGGCAAATATAAAATAGAAAAATTATTAGGTCAAGGTGGGTTTGGTATTACCTACCTCGCTACTCAAGAACTTCTGGATAGAAAGGTTTGTATCAAGGAATTTTTCTTTAAGGAATATTGTGAACGTGATGAGGCGACGAGTCATGTAACTCTTGGCACACAAAGTAGTCGTGAAACGGTAGAGCGCTTTATGGCAAAATTCTTGAAAGAAGCGCGCACAATCTCCAAATTGGAACATCCCAATATTATCCGTATTCATGACATCTTCATGGAAAACAACACGGCTTATTATGTGATGGACTATATTGATGGAGAAAGTCTATCTGAAATGGTAAAGAGAAGAGGGGCGTTGCCAGAAGGAGAAGCGGTAGAGTATATCAAACAGGTCGCATCCGCTTTAGATTTCATCCATCAGCGTAGCATAAATCATTTGGATATTAAACCTGCAAATATTATGGTGTGTCAATCTGACCAAAGAACCATATTGATTGATTTTGGACTTTCCAAACAATACGATGAGCAGGGCGGACAGACGAGTACAACTCCTGTAGGTATCAGTCATGGTTATGCTCCGATGGAGCAATACAAGCAAGGGGGAGTCAATACTTTCTCTCCTCAAACGGATATTTACTCCTTAGGCGCCACTTTATATAAACTGGTTACTGGAAAAACTCCGCCACAAGCAATGGATCTCATAAATGAAGGTTTACCATCATTGCCCCCTACACTTTCTGCGTCTGTAGCAGAAACCATAAAGAAGGCAATGCAAGTACGCAAGGTAGATAGGCCGAACAACTTGTCTGAGTTTTTGATGTTATTAAAGTCTCCCACCCGTCAACGTCAGTCAGTTCAAAGTCCAATAAATACACAAGCACAAAAAAATCAGAGCGACACAGAAGAAACAAAAACCTTATCAGAAAAGAAAACCACACCTTCTAATAGAAAAGAGACGACGGAAAAAAAGAAGCAAACAAACCAAAATATAAAACCAAAGTCTTCCTCGTCTTTAAATCATTCTGATAAAAAAGTGAAGAAGAATTCTTGTTTTGGAAAATTCGGTTGTGGATGTATCGGAGTTATGTTCCTCATTCTTCTTGTGACGATGGGGTGCTTATACTATTATTTTTATGAAGTGTATTATCAAGAAATGTATAGTCGTCCTTACTACTATCAGGAGAAATACGACACGGTGAAATACGACACGGAGTCATACAACACGGAGTCATACAACACTGGAATAGAAGATTATACAACTCCAACAGATACATTTTCAAGTTATACATACACCTCCGAATAACGCAGTAAAGTCAAATTACTTCTATTATAATCCGATTCTTTAAAAAGGGAATTTTCTTGAAAAAGTTGAGTAAAACATCAATCTATACAAAATAAGTTTACTCAAAAATTAGAACTATTGTGAATAACGAAGGAACTCAAACCATAAATCAGAACCAAACGAAAAGGAAAAAGGAAAAATCTCTAGAACAGTGTTCTGGTTACGGGAAAATTGTGGCCAAGGTTGCTAGTGGAGTAGTTGGAAATGCTTATGCCAAACCCTCCACTCATGAAGAGATTGTAATAACTCCAGAAATTTCTGACGAAGAGAATGTTGTTGCAACACAACAACCGACTATCTCTGAAACAACATCTGAAATAGTTGTTTCGGAAGATGTATTGTTGGCTACAGATGAGGGTGTACGTATTGCTCAAGTAAATGATGATTACTCTTTCTCACAAGCCTTTTCCGAAGCTCGTGCTCAGGTGGGACTAGGAGGAGTGTTCGAATGGAGAGGGCGGATGTATGGTACATACTATGAAGAAGAGTGGAACAATATGTCGACTGAAGACCGCGCGAATTTTCAATCAAAAATTGATTACCAATCAGTTGCTGATAAACCAGCAACGAATATAACTCCTTCTCTAACTACAACAACTAAGACTGAACCAGTAATTGAAGCGAATGCAGAAATGGTGGATGAACAATCTCAAGATGGTCTTAAGGTTTTAGGAGTTGAGACAGTTGTTGCCCCACAAGGAATTCAAATGACTATTGCAGGTATTGAATTTGAGGAGGAACAAGCTTTGTTGGTGGATGTAGATAATAATGGAGTAGTGGATGTTATCTTAGTAGATGAAAATAATGACGGACAAGTTTCGGAAAACGAAATTTATGATATTTCGGAAGTAGGAGTCCGTACAGCTTATTTGCAACAACAGATGGTTGCCACTTACCCCCCTGACTTGTATATGGTTAATGGTGAAGATATGCCTGACTATATAAATGATACTGATATAAATTCTATGGCATAAATTTGCGTATATGAAAAAAATATTCTTAGTTTGCCCCAATTGTAGGACTCGTCTTTCTTTTTCAGAGGTTCCTGGGTATCAAGATAAGATTGTAGAATGTCCAATCTGTCACTTTAAAGCTACTGCAAATGTATATCAAGGCGGTGCCGTTGCAAAAGGTGGACAAGGTGATGATGAGGAAGCAACTCAATTACCAGGTAATATGATGCAACAGAAATTTGACATAGGGCAAATCCGAGTTGCAACAACTAATCAGCGTTGTCCGCTGAAAATGGGTACGAATGTCATTGGGCGCATTGCACAAAGTGGTAAGGCAGACATTCAGATTACTCAAGACCCTTATATGAGTCGTCGCCACTTGCAGATTGATGTAATCAAAACTGCGCATGGTATGGAACATCGCTTGGTGGAAATCAATTCAAAAAACATCATCGTTTTGAATGATAAACCCATCCAACGAAATGATATTCTTAACCTAAATTTTGGCGACAAACTTACATTAGGCACAACGGATATCTATTTGGAAGAAACTGATGACGAAGCGACACAAATAATATAAGTGTATGAGAATAACAATAAGACAACCACTTTGTTTCAGCGAAATTGGTAGGAAGGATAATCAAGAGGATTGTATATATCCTTCAGCAGAAGCAGTTAGTGTAAAGAATAACTTCTTTGTGCTATGTGATGGCATGGGAGGACATGAATATGGGGAGGTTGCTAGTGCTACGGTTTGTGGATCTTTGGGTGGGTATTTAGATAAACATCAACCTGAAGATGGTGTAATGACTCCAGAACTATTTAAGCAAGCATTGGAATATGCTTATGATGAGTTAGACAAGAAGGATGTAGGAGGTATAAAGAAAATGGGTACAACTATGACGTGTCTGTACCTTCACCGAAACGGCTATCTTGTGGCTCATATTGGGGATAGCCGCATCTATCATATCCGCCCCAATACTGGCATCATGTATCAATCCTCTGATCATTCGTTAGTTAATGATTTACTTCGTGCTGGTGAATTAACTGAAGAAGAAGCAGTAAACTTCCCGCAGAAGAATATCATTACTCGTGCCATGCAACCAAATTTGGAGCGTCGCCATAAGGCGGATGTGTACTCTTTCAATGACATACAAAAGGGAGATTACTTCTTCTTATGTAGTGATGGTATTTTGGAACAATTGACGAATGATAAACTTTGTGAGATATTAGCAACCTCCAATTTGTCGGATTGTCAGAAACTAAATGCAATTAAGTATATCTGCGATGGCAAGACAAAAGACAATTATACCTGTTACTTGATTCCCGTGGACGATGTTGTCGTAGAAAATGAGGACACTCAGGTAAATAATGGAGATATAATTGTTGGTGTTGAGCTAAATGAGGAGAATGATATAGCTATAAGTGAAGTTCCTACGAGTAGTAATAAGAATAAAATTTCTATACAAACTCGTTTATCCCATCATAACAAATGGTTGTTGTTACTATCAGTATTGCTACTTGTTGTTGGAAGTTGTACTGCTTTCTTTTACCTTTCTCAAGAAAAAGAAGACTCTTCCCTCGAGGGTGATAGTACGAAATTAGTAACAATCTTGAAAGAAGTGACGCCGAAAATGTCAAATGATTCTTTGAGTAAAGATACTTCTAAACTCAAAGATATATTGGAGGACGTTAAGACTATTGATAGTGCTGACAACTAAGAATTTCTGCTAGAAATCATATTTCATCATCAGTTCATACAACAAACCAAGGAGTTCGTACAGCGGACTCCTTTTTATTTTGCCTTGAGTCTGGGAGTGGGTAATTTTGCTGACAGAAAAAGCAAATGATTGTTAATTTAATTGTTATTTAATGAAATAGAACTATGAAGAAAAGTTTGAAAGTAGCGTTGTGCGCTGTTGCGCTTTTGGCTGTGTCGGTTACGAGTTTGTTTGGCAGTATGGTTACAGAGGAGATGACGAAGCGGACGGAGATGCCGACGGATGTGAGGGAGGGGGATGTGATATTCCAAGAATCGAAGTCTCAGCAGTCGCCGCTTATTAAATGGGGGACTCGCTCGCATATTACGCACTGCGGTGTTATCGTGATGAAGGGCGGCAAACCTTATGTGTTGGAGACGCTGAATACGTTGAAGTTGACTCCGCTCCGCCAGTTTATCAATCGTGCGGATGGGTATTGGTTGAAGCGCCCAAAGCATGCGGAGAATATCAAGATTAAGTATCGCCAGTATTTGGGTAAGCCTTATGACTTGGGATTTAAGAAGGACAACGGGATTTACTATTGCTCGGAGTTGGTATATGACATTTACCAAAAGCAACTGGACATTGAACTCTGCGAGATGAAGCAGGTGAGTGATTATTTGATTTTGGGCACGAACAATATTCCTAAAATTAAGAAGGCGATGAAACGCCGTGGCATTACTATGAACCAAGAGGTTGTTGCTCCTAAGGATATTTTTTATTCAGACGAACTTAGAACGGTTAACGATTAAAGGTTAACGACTAACGATTAACGGATAAGGGTTAACGCATCCCCCTCACCGCTCTCCGTTCACCTTTCAGCGTTAATTTTTCACCTTTCACCGTTAATCTTTTTCCTCAAAACCTTATAACCTCATAACCTTATTCATTATGAAAAGATTTTTGAAAAGACTCACGCTTACCGCGCTCATTATCCTTGGCGTTGGTTTTCTTATTCCTCAAAACTTGAAGATGCCCGTTGTTGGCGCTGGCACTCATAGTTATAACCACGAAACCTTTTGGTATGGCGGGTGGGGAAGTTCTATCGTCCATAAGGGCGTTGACATTTTTGCACGAAAGGGCACACGTATGAACTCTGCCACTATGGGCATTGTGCTTGCCACAGGCGAACTTGGAAAGGGCGGTAAATACGTATTGATTCTCGGCCCCAAATGGCGCCTTCATTATTATGCACACCTCAACGAAATTACCACATCCCCCCTTTCCCTTGTCACTCAAAACACACAAATCGGAACGGTGGGCAATTCGGGAAATGCAAAATCCACTCCCGCACACTTGCATTACTCCATCGTAACAATGGTGCCCTACCCCTGGCGCATTGATGATGCTACGTTAGGCTGGCAAAAGATGTTTTACCTGAATCCTATTGATTACTTGGAGGAGTAAATAATCAAACAACAAAACATGAAGACTACGTTTAAAATTATTGTCGCATTGCTCATTATTTTTGGAGCCACTATTCTATTCAGTCACCTTAAAAGTTTTAACCCAGAAAAGGCTGCGAGATACGTAACCGAGAATGCAGCACCGCACTCAAAGACTTGTTGTGCCTGGTACGTGATGCGAGCGATGCACGCAGGTGGATGTCCTATTAGCATTTATCCAGCATGGGCTTATAAATACATTTTGCCGTTACATAATTTTGAGAAAGTAGATAAGCAAAACTACTGCCCGCAAAAGGGAGATATCGTAGTGATCGAAAATAGCAAAGCGCATTTTTGGGGGCACATTGCCATGTATAACGGAGAAATATGGGTTTCGGACTTCAAACAACGAAGCATGAACCCTTATCGAAAATCCTATCCTTACGAGATTTACAGATATGATGAATAATAATTAATAAAACAATGAAACTACTTAAACAACTCATCCTCGTGCTATCCCTTTGTTGGAGCACTTCCATGCTTGCTGATTCCCCTATTACCTCTACGTACTTTGCTGACGTTTACAAGAACGAAGCAGTGGTGCAAAAGGCTCTGAATGCCCAAGGGGTACTAACTGCTGAGATTATGGATTATCTTGCAAATCCTGAAAATCCCGTGGCGGTGAAGATTGCCGCTTTGAATGCGATTAGTTGGCAGGCCGAGGTAGACAACTATACCCTGTTTTTAAGTTACCTCAAGAAACAATACGGCCTTCAGTCAGAAATTTCTTTACTTAATGCATTAGATGGTGGCACTTTAGCCTCACTTGCCTACGTTAAGGGATTGAGCAACTATTTCGATGTTGATGATGCAATATTTCTTGCCCAAATTGCCCGCGGAAAGTCACAAGAAAGTTTTACCGTGAATATGGTGTTTGCGCTGCTTATTGCGCAAAATTTATTGGATGACCAAGACATGTGGGGCTCTATATACGAAGTCTGCAATTGGGTGGTTAATAACCAGGAATTAACTCAGGATATGCATCCGAAGGCTATTGAGCAGATTATGGAGTATATTAATATATACGCAGAAGAGAACCAATAAATTCCCTCTAAAACTACAAATTGATGAAACACATCTTTAAACTCATTCTAACCACCCTTCTGGTTGTCCTCTTCCTCCTTCTCGCCTCGTGGTTTTACCGCCTCATTGTCTTGATGTTGCTTGCCGTCGTGTGGCGCAAGCGAATGAATAGGTTGCGTCCGTGGGTGTTTAAAGTAACAATGGTAGTGATACTTACAGGACTTTTCGTTTCCCTTCCGCGCTACCGCTATGACACGAACGACCGTGTGCGCCTCATTTATCAGGATAAGGAGGGGAATCCCAAACTTCCGCCCTTGACGCACTGGGCATTTAACGCGCTTTTCCCCGAAGAAGAAATCTGCAATGCGGGGATTGTTGGCGGAGCGTTATTGCCTGACCTTGTTCCCATCGGCGGACATATTCTGAAGGATTTTCGTCGCGACTTGTGGCAAGGGAAAATCTTTAATTTCTATGCCCCTTATAGCAAGTTGAATTGGAGTCTGAACTTCCCCATGTCGGGCACCACAGCGCAGTTATTCCGTGAGATGGGAGTGGATAACGAACAGTCAGTTTACGTCATCCGTCCCAAGGATTATGATGAGGATAAGGAATACCCCGTCGTGTTCTTCATGCATGGATATTTAGGTAACTGGAAACTTTACAACGGTATTCTTAAAGACCTTGACAACTGTATTGTCATGGGAGTTGGAACACGAGACCTCTCGGGTATTTTCACACATAAGGATATCTCAGAACTTTTCACGCGTCAACTTCCCTTTCTTGAAAAATTGGGTATGAAACCCGATAAGGATAATTTGCACATCATCGGACTTTCAAATGGCGGTAGCGCAGTGAATGTTGCATATAACAGTTTCTCGCGTAAGTTTAAGACGATTACCTTCATCTCTACGGGCATTCACCAAACCTTTCCCATACGTAGCAAGGTGTTGCTCATCGGTGGTGGGAAGGACCCTTCTTCGGGTTCTATTCCTGGCGCTTATAATCGCTTAAAACGTAACGGCACAGCGGTGAAGAAGTATTGGCAGGAGGATGAAGGTCATTTCATTCTTGTCAATGACCGTAATGAAATTGTCGATTTCTTAAACAAGAACATTTCAAACGTTGACTAACATAAGAATCCTTGCAAAGGGAATTCTTTTTATAGAAAACAGAGAAAGTGGAGACAGCTCGCAGGGGTGAGTTTGTCTCCACTTTCTGTTTCTTATTGTGAGCCGCAGGTTAGTCTTCCTCCTCCAGCAAATACTCATGAATCAATTCAAGTAAGGCTTCGCCATAGCGCTCCGTGACAGCCTTCCCCACGCCTGGCAATTTCTTGAGTTCGGCAATGGTTCGCGGTTGCATATTCGTCATGGAAATCAGCGCACGTTGGGAGAAGACAATGTAAGCAGGCAAGGAGAGTTCACGCGCCTTCTCTGCGCGCCAAGCACGTAGCACATTGAACAGGCGGGGATGCAAAATGTCCTGAGGCACATCGGTGATTTTCTCTTCTTTCTCTGCCTTCTTTTTCGGGGGCTTACTTGCTTTTGTGGTGGCACCAGTATCTTCCTTATCTGCAACGTCAAGCAGAATGTCTGCCTTACGGCGGAGGTAGGCCGTGAGGGAGAAGGGGGCGCTTTGAACGTAGTTGAGCAACTGCGTCTTTACGCGAAGCGCCTCGCGAAGCGTATCTATTGACGCCTCAGCACGCTCTTTCACGCGCTTGCTATCCGTAGGAAGGGACAAGTCACTGGTTTGCTTGATTAAGGGTAAGAGTTTGTCAAGGAAGTAAGTTGTTGCGGCACTGATGCGTTCTTGCAACTTGGGAGATTCAGCAGGATTTTCCTCCGTTCGTACAAGATAGTCCACCTGAGTGCAAAACTTTTTAGCAACGGTGTCAATGGCGCTTCGCAAATCGGGGTCTAATGCTTTGAATCGCGCAATAAGTTCGGGGTAAAGTTTGGAGAAGTGCTCCTCCATGACGCGCACCACGTCGGCATAGGCATAAAGCACGGAGGTGAAGTTATAGAGTTCTTCAAGTGTGGCGTAAAGGAAGTTACGCTGTGCCTCTTGAATCTGATTTTCCGAAGGTTCGCGCTCCGCCATTTGTTGCGTATAGTTGCGCACCTGATAATCCGTGATGATGGCATGCGCAGGAATGGGGTCGCTCAGTACGAGACCTTCAAACGTCTTACAACGGCTGAGCGCCACATAGGTTTGACCCGCCGCAAAGGCTTGATTGGCATTGATTATGGCACGCTCAAAGGTGAGTCCCTGACTCTTGTGAATCGTTATGGCCCACGCCAATCGTAGGGGGACTTGAGTGAAGGTGCCAATGACTTTTTCCGAAATTTCTTTTGTTTCCTCATCCAGCACGTACTTACAGTTTTGCCACACGTCGGGAGTCACTTTTATCTCCACATCTGCATCGGTGGGAACTATGGTAATTCCGCCGTCGTCAATGCCCGTAATGGTGCCAATCATGCCGTTATAAAAGCGCTTCTCGCGGTCATTTTTTACGAACATTACCTGAGCGCCTTGTTTCAAAACGAGCACCTTGTCCGTGGGAAAGGACATTTCGGGAAATTCTCCCTCAATCTTCGCCTCGAAATAGTGTTCCTTTGCGGCAAGGGCCTCAAGTTCGCGCTGATTGATGGCATCCGCTTGGCGGTTGTGGGAGGTTAGGCGGATGTAACCCTCTTCCTTCGGCGGGTTGAAGTTAGGTATGTGGCGCGAGTTAAGATGCGCCAGGGTTTGTGTGTCTATGCGATTTTCGCGCACCTTGTTGAGCAACTCCAAAAAGACGGGGTCGCTCTGTCGATACACCTTTTTGAGTTCAATGGTGTAATAATTCAACTGCTGAAGCGCCTTGCTACTGAAGAAATAAGGCGTTTCATAATGCGCCTTCAGCAAATCCCACTCCTCCGTTCGCACCACGGGCGCTAATTGTTGAAGGTCGCCAATGAGCAAGAGTTGCACACCGCCAAAAGGTTTATAGCGATGGCGATAACGGCGTAACACGCTATCGACGGCATCCAACACATCTGCCCTCACCATACTCACCTCGTCAATCACGAGCACATCAATGCTACGCAAGAGGCGAATTTTCTGTTTGGGAAACGTGAAGCGGCGCTGGTTGTTATTAAAAGTCGTTTCGGGAATATACGGAGCAAAGGGCAGTTGAAACATAGAATGAAGCGTAACGCCTTGAGCATTGATAGCAGCAATACCCGTTGAGGCGCAGACTACTACGCGCTTGGGTAATTGCTCACGCAGACGGCGGAGAAAGGTTGTTTTCCCCGTCCCCGCCTTACCTGTGAGAAACAGACTCACGTTGGTGTTCGCAATGGCTTGCCACGCTTTATTGAGTTCAATGTTTTGCACTTCGATTTTAAACCTTTAATCTTTCAACGTTAGACTTTCAACCTTCAACTTTACTTCAACTGCGCCTTAACCGCCGCAAGGGCCTTTTCCCAATCCGTATCGAGCGAGAAGGGAGTGAGTTCGGTGCCCTCATGAATGTAGGCGTAGATGGTTTCTTCGTCCTTGTCGTTAAAAAGAGGGTTTGAAACGGTGGCGTCCAAGAAAATCATGACACGCTTCGCACGCTCTTCGCCACTCAACGTGCTGCTCTTCACCAAGTCCGTTTGATAAAGCGTCATAAATTCCGAAAGGTAGTACGCCTGAACGTCAAGAAAACGATCGGTCACCTCGGGCATCGTTTCAAATGCCTTTTGATAGAGATACGTCAGTTGACTGATTTTAAATTGTGCAATCTTCGCCTTTGCAAGTGGGGTTGCAGGATTTTCAAGTGTGCTCTTTGCACTCTCATAAACGAGTTTGTAAATTTCTTGTGCGCTACCGCCATGGGTGAAAGTTGCAAAAATCAAAGTAAGAATGAATGTTTTCATACTATTTAAATTTCTGATTTTATGGAGTTTAAAACAAGTAAAATTATAAGTAACTTAGGAAAAACAATAAGTAATTTAAGGACGACAAAAAGTAACTTTGTTTTGCGTAAGTAAGGATTCGTTTCACTTATGAACGCGACTCGCATTTTGCTTTACGAAATCCGCCCACGAATGTGCCCCTTTCACCGTGGGTTGTGGGCGCGAAGTTTGCAAGTGATGGCAATAGGCCACGGCAAGTGCGTCTGTAGCGTCAAGAAATCCCACGGGGTCTTCCTTAATATTGAGCATGCGCTTAATCATAGCCGCCACTTGCTCCTTGCTTGCCTGTCCGTTGCCCGTAATCGACATTTTTATTTTCATAGGAGCATATTCCTGGATAGGGATTTGCCGACTGATTGCCGCAGCTATGGCTACGCCCTGCGCACGTCCCAACTTGAGCATACTCTGCACGTTTTTGCCAAAAAAGGGTGCCTCAATGGCGAGTTCATCAGGGTGGAAGGCGTCAATAATTCCCATCACGCGCTCATAGATACGCCCTAATTTCAAATAACCATCCGCACATTTGCGCATGTCAATAACCCCCATGGCCATCATCTCCACTTTCTTGCCCGTAACGCGCACCAATCCATACCCCAGCAAGTTTGTGCCAGGGTCAATTCCCAAAATGATTTTTTCTTTGGGCGAAGAAACGGAAGGTTGAGGTGCTGTTTTCATCATTATTTACCGCAAATTTACGAAAAGAATAGTCACCTTGCCACGTGCCGAGAATATTTTTTCGCTTCATTTATGCTTATTAACAGATTAAATCTTACATTTGCAAATGACTACACTTATTTCGACAACACAACGATGAAAAGATTTTTCTCAACATTCATAGCCCTGTTCTGCATTGGGTGGGTCTGCGCTTTTGCTCAAGCAGAACTTAAATTTGACAAGACTTCTCACAACTTCGGCACCTTTTACGAAAACGAAATTCAGAAAGTCGTGTTCACATTCACCAATGCGGGCAACGAACCTTTGGTTATCCACCAAGTAATTACGGGTTGCGGATGCACGGTTGCGAAATTCACCCAAACCCCAGTGCAACCCGGAAAGAAGGGCGAGATTGAAATCGTTTACAACGGCAAAGGCAAACTCTTTCGTCACTTTGAAAAACCCATCTCCGTGAGATCTAACGCAAAATCTCAGGTTACGCGCATCTACATTGAGGGTACGATGAAAGAAAACGAGTCTCAAAAATAACAGAACAAATCACCTATCCACAAACCTCACTTAAGCTCACACATTACTTATGATGAAACATAACCACCTCGTAATTATGGCAGGCGGCATCGGTAGTCGCTTTTGGCCGATGAGTAGCCCCGAAAAACCTAAGCAATTTTTGGACGTTTTAGGTTGTGGCAAGACTTTGCTTCAGTTAACTGTGGAGCGTTTTGAGGGAATCATCCCTGCCGAAAACGTTTGGATTGTCACTTCTGCGGATTATGAGGCGCTCGTTAAGGAACAGTTGCCCCAGGTTCCCTCAAATAATATTTTGTTAGAACCTTGCCGTCGCAACACTGCGCCTTGCATTTGCTATGCAAGTTGGCGCATTAAGAAGCGTGACCCTCGTGCCAATGTCGTAGTGGCACCCTCTGACCACACCATCGCAGATGTGCCCACTTTCCGCCAAGCCATTTCCGATTGTTTGGAATTTGCGGCTGAAACTGATGCTATCATCACCCTCGGCATCAAGCCTACGCGCCCCGAAACGGGATATGGTTACATCAAGGGCGACCTTAGTTTTGCCTCTTCAAGACGTAAGAACATCTATCGCGTAGATGGATTTAAGGAAAAGCCTACGCTTGAAGTGGCAAAGGAATACATCAAGCAGAGCGGGTATCTCTGGAATGCCGGCATCTTTGTTTGGAGCGTCAGCACGATTGTTAATGCCTTCCGTGTGTATCATCCCGAAATTTCGCGCACATTTGAAAAGTTGCTTCCCATTTATGACACACCGGAAGAGCAACAAAAAATCAACGAAGTGTTCCCCACGTGTGAAAACATTTCGGTTGACTATGCCATTATGGAACGTGCGGAGGAAATTTTCGTTTATCCTGGCGATTTTGGTTGGAGCGATCTCGGTTCTTGGGGTTCTTTGCGCGAACAAGTGGCACAGGATAAATACGGCAATGCTTGCATCGGCGAGAACATCGATACCTATGAAACCCATAACTGCATCATTCACACTACGGGCGAAAAGAAAGTGGTGGTTCAGGGACTTGATGGTTACATTGTCGTAGAAAAAGAGGGCACACTCATGATTTGTAAACTCTCAGAGGAACAACGCATTAAATTATTCCACTAAACATTGGTGATATGTAACAATCACTTAACCGAGAAAGGAGAAACGAGAAACATCCAAGCGCGTAATGCCCCGCATGGTTATTTCTCATTTCTCCTTTCTTATTTCCCCTTTCTCATTTCTCATTCTTAATTTCCCAAATGTTTTCCCCTCTCATCCCCTGGTATCAAAAAAACGGGCGCGACCTGCCCTGGCGCGCTACACAAGACCCCTATAAAATATGGTTGTCAGAGATTATCCTTCAACAAACTCGCGTGGAGCAGGGATGGGATTACTATCTGCGCTTCACATCTGCCTTCCCCACCGTCGCAGATCTTGCACAGGCGAGCGAGGATGAAGTTTTGCGTCTCTGGCAAGGACTTGGATATTACAGCAGAGCTCGAAATCTGCATCATGCGGCACAACAAATCGTAAGCATGGGAGGCTTTCCCACAACTTATTCCGAAATTCGCACGCTCAAAGGCGTTGGAGATTACACGGCTGCCGCAATCGCTTCGTTTGCTTACGGATTGCCCCATGCCGTAGTGGATGGTAATGTCTATCGTGTGCTTTCGCGTTTCTTCGCAATCAGTCAGCCAATTGACTCTACGGCAGGCAAAAAGCATTTTGCGGCACTTGCCCAAGAAATATTGCCACCTAAGCATGCCGCACTCCATAATCAGGCGATGATGGACTTAGGCGCCACCATCTGCACGCCTCGCGCTCCGCAATGTGACGCTTGCCCCTTGGCGCATGCTTGTTTGGCGCATGCCGAGGGCACAATGGAGGAGTTTCCCGTGAAAGAAAAGCGCACGAAAGTGAGCAATCGCTTCTTCACCTATCTCTTTTTGACGGACGGGAAGGACATCATGCTTCACCGCCGCCCCAAGGGCGACATTTGGCAAGGACTTTACGAACCCCTGCTCATCGAAACCATTGCGCCTTTGACAGAAAAAGCGCTTTGGAAGCACCCATTTGTAGCGCCTTTCTTTAAATCGAAAGCCACGCTCACTCCTATCGCGTCAAACCTTGTCCATAAGCTCAGTCATCAACACCTTCACACGGATGCTTATTTGTTACGAACGATTGCGCCATTGCCAGTTCCTGTTCAAGAAGACACATTTATCGTGCCCCTTTCCGAACTTAACAACTACGCATTGCCACGCCTCGTCACACGCATCTTAGAACAGGTTGAAGACTTGGGATAACACCCTAACAATCTGCCGTTTACTCACACATTAATTTCACCCTCAAGGAACACTTTCAGATATAGCAAAAACAAAGTAAGATTTAAGAAAAACAAAGTGAGACTTAAGGACAAATCTATTACTCTTTGTTTTCCGAAAAAGGGATACAAAAATAAGGCGCACTCAAACACGTGTTTGAATGCGCCTTACTTTTTGTGTAAAGAGATTAATTTGCTGCTTCAGGAGCGGGAGTTTCCGCGGGAGTTGTGGGAGCTGCAGGAGTTTCCAAGTTAAGTGCGGGAGCAGTTGCTTCAGGAGTAGCAACAGGAGCGGGTACATTCATTTCAGTTACCACTGTATCTACGCTCTTAGTTTCGTGAGTGCAGAAGTGAGTAACGATGCTCAACACAACGAGCAAAGCCGCAAGTGTCCAAGTTGCATTTTCAACGAAGTTTGTAGTCTTGTGTACACCCATGATAGAGTTACCACCTGCCATGTTTGAAGTAAGACCGCCACCCTTTGACTCTTGAACGAGCACAATGAGAATGAGCAAAATTGCTGCAATTACAGCCAAAATTACGAGTACTGAATACATTGTTTTAGTTATTTAGTTTTATTATTTATTAACTGTAGTTTGCGCAAGAAACGCAATTGGTCTGCAAAGTAACTACTTTTTTTCGGATAATTCAAATTTAACTTGGTAATAATTTCAATTGCCTTGTCATAATTACCCTGTTTGACATATATTTTTGCCAAAGTCTCGGTAAAATACTCCTCTTCAGCCCCTAAAACTTCGTTTTCAGGAAGTTCGGGAGTGTACTCCGGTTCTTCTTGTAAGACAATGCGCTCACCCGCTTGGTTAAGATACGTGTCAATTCGCTCATCGGCATGCGCTTCTTCGGGAGCGATGTCATCCATTGCGAGAAGGAAGGAAGCATAATCCGTAGTGGCATCAGCAGTAGTGAGTTTGCGATTACGCTCTACGCCAGCCTCAACCGTAGTTGCGAGGAAGGAGTCAATAAGACTCTGAGTGCGGTCGGCAGATTCAACTGTTTTATCCGCCTCTTTCTTTGCGACACTCGCCACAGAGCGAATTTCATAATTATTTCCCTCAACCATGTCAAAAAGTACCTTACGATTGGGAATAAAGAGAGCAGCACGACGCAGTTCATCACCAAATGTTGCATCGTGAAGCAGAAAGAGATTTTGCAGGAAGAGCAAGCGTGCCACCTGATGGTAAGGTGCAACCGCTACATACTCACGCAATTTATGCAACGTCTCTTTATTCAGTTGTTCGGGGTGTTCTATAAGATTTTTTAAATCCACGTTTGAATTTTAAATGGGAAATAAGAAATAATGAGGGACGCTGAAGGATGAGCATGTGCGAATCATCATCCAGTTCAGCACATAGTCACGTTAATAGGTCCTTGAAAAACGTGCTTACGAAAGTTTTACCAATCGGCAACCGTTGCATTAAAGATTTGCTCAGCAATATCGCGCGCCATTTCATTCACAAGTTCTTCCTGAACTGCCGCTAACTGCTGATTAGCATCGTATTGGGTAGTTGCGGAAAACTGTTTTTCCCACGCCGTATTGGCTTTCTTGTTTTCAAATCGGATATTGACCGTCATCTTCAACTGCACCTGCGAAGAATATCCGTCTGCCGAAACGGCCTTATTATATTGCTCGTAACCCGTAATCTCTCCCGCGATATGAAGATCACCATTGCGCTTCACAAATTCGAGTCGCGTTTGATTGGCATACAGGTCCTGCAATTTATTATTAAAAATGGCCTCCATAGGTGCCCATCCGTAGGGAGCACGATTGGCTATGTTGTCAATCTGTAACGTTTTAATCACGTTATAATCGATTGACGTGCCGGTAAATTTATAACTTACCTTACAAGCCGTAATGCCCAACAAAATGAGTGAGAAGATGCCCACACAGATGCTGTATTTATTCCAAGCCATAATCTTTTATTTTTCTGTAAAGTGTACGCTCTGAGATATTTAAACAATCTGCCGCTTTTTTTCTATGGTAATTACATTCCTCAAGAGTCTGACGAATGACCTCGCGCTCCATGCGGTTGAGAGGGTCAGAGATGGGTGCATTCTTTTCCCCCACTTCATCCGCCCATTCTTCGGCATCGCAGAGTTCCACTCCGTCTGTGTCAAGAAAATCTCCCTTCAGGGCGACAGAGGTTTCCACAGAGCGCGCATTTGATTGCTTTGGCAGATATGTGGGTGGGGCGCTCAACGACTTGTAAGCATGCTTAAGTTCGTCAATCTCACGGCGAAGTTGGAGCAACATATTGAGAATAAACGCACGGTCTTTTTCGTATTGCCCGCCCGAACTTGGTTCTTCGTTTTTGACTATTTCGAGTTCGCCACGATGGGTCTCTTTGCGCAGATAGCGGGCAAGAATCTCGGGCGTAATAGTGCGCTCTTCCGCCGTAATGCTCATGTTGGTCACGATGTTGCGTAACTCGCGCACATTTCCGGGCCATGAGTAGGCAAGAAGGAGTTGTTCGCTCTCGGGAGTGAGGCGTACGGGCGGAATTTTGTGGGTTTCAAACATGTTCAGCGCAAACATGCGGAAGAGCATGAGAATGTCTTCGCCACGATGGCGTAAGGGGGGCACGTCAATCGTTACGCAATTCAAGCGATAGTAAAGGTCTTGACGGAAACGCCCATCGGCGATGGCCTTTTCAAGATTTACGTTTGTTGCGGCAACGATTCGCACGTTCGTCTTACGGGGTTGACTGGCACCAACGGGGATATATTCTCCCGTTTCAAGCACACGCAGGAGTCTTGCTTGGGTGGAGGCGGGAAGTTCTCCCACTTCGTCCATGAAAAGTGTGCCTCCGTCGGCGGTTTCAAAGTAACCCTTGCGCTCTCCTACGGCTCCCGTGTAAGCACCTTCCACATGACCAAACAGTTCTGAATCAATCGTCCCCTCGGGAATGGCTCCGCAGTTAATGGCAATATAGTTTTTCTTCTTCCTACTGCTATGGTCGTGAATAATGCGGGGAAAGATTTCCTTACCTACCCCATTCTCACCGATAATTAAGACCGAGAGGTCAACGGGTGCAATTTTCAGCGCCGTGTCTAACGCACGATTGAGTTCATCGCAGTTTCCCACGATGTTATATTGCTGCTTTATGTCCTGCACCGAATTCTTTGCCATATCAAAAGTAAGATAGACGACTATTGAACTGCAAAGTTACACAAAATAGCCGACATACCACTCCGCAAGACACTGAAAAAAGTATCTTTATGCCCATCAATTTTCCTTGCGCGACTTCTTGCTTTCCGCATATCCCTTTTAGTCGTTCGTAAGTTACTTATAGTTTTTCCTAAGTCTCAAACAATTTTTCGTAAGTCTCAAATAGTTTTCACTATTTCTATTTGTCGGTAATTTTCCCCTATTTCATGAAAAATTAAGTCGCAAACGAGTGATTTTACTGCTTAAAAATCCACGTATAAAAATAAAATTGTAAATTTGCACCGCATTTTTGCACAACATAATTGGTTTTCCCTTATGAAGATAAAGGAAGTAGCAGAAGCCCTTGAACGGTTTGCACCTCTGCCCCTACAAGAAAGCTATGATAATGCTGGCTTGCAGATTGGATTAACAGACGCAGACGCCTCAGGGGTATTATTGTGTCTTGACGTGACGGAAGAAATTATCGAAGAGGCTGAGCGAGAGGGTTGTAACCTTATCATTGCCCACCATCCGTTGCTGTTTCGCGGATTGAAGTGTATTGCTGACCGCAACATGGTAGAACGTTGCGTGCGTCGCGCAATCTTAGCTGGAATTACGATTTATGCCGCTCACACAAACTTAGACAATGCCGAAGGAGGCGTAAACTTTGCGATTGCAGAGCGCTTATGCCTTCAAAACGTGCGTTTCTTACAGCCCCTCCCGAGTGGAGCGGGTGGTAGCGGGATTATTGGAGAACTCCCAGAATGCCTTAGTCCACTTGATTTTCTTCACCTCGTGAAGCGAGAGTTTCAGGTCGATGCGCTTCAGCATAATGCCCTACCCGCTCGGTCAATAAAGCGCGTGGCGCTTTGCGGAGGTTCGGGCGACTTCTTACTTGGCGAAGCCATCAAGCAAGGCGCCGACGCCTTCCTTACGGGAGAGATGGGCTACCATCAGTTTTTTGGTTATGACCATCAGATATTAATCGCCGCACTGGGTCACTATCAAAGCGAACAATTCACCGTGCAACTGATGGCAAATATCTTACGCGACGCCTTCCCCAACTTGCGCATCGTTGAGACTTCCATCAACACCAACCCCATTCACTATCTCTAACCCTCAAGTCGAATAGTCAATACATTTAATTCAATATAATATGGCAGTAAAGAAAGAAACTGCGGATATGTCCGTAGAGCAGAAGCTCAAAAATCTTTATCAGTTACAGTCGCTCCTTTCTGAAAGTGACAAGTTAAAGGCTCTCCGCGGCGAACTTCCCTTAGAAGTGGAAGACCTTGACGCTGAAATCGAAGGCCTTACGCATCGCCTCGAAAAGTATAACAATGACATCGAGCGCCACAAGACTGAAATCGAAGGCATGAACGCTCAAATCCGCGAAGCTCAGGAAGCCATGAAGCGCTATGAGCAACAGCAGGAAAACGTTAGCAACAACCGCGAATTTGACATTCTCACTAAGGAAATCGAATTCCAGGGTCTCGAAATCATGCTTCTCGAAAAGAAGATTAATGAAGCACAGCGCGCAATTGACTCTAAGCAACGCGACATGAACCAATGCGCAGAAACACTTCGTAGTCGCAGAGATGACCTTGACGTTAAGAAATCTGAACTTGACGAAATTATTTCTGAAACTAAGGCTGAAGAAGAAAAGATTCGCGAAAAGGCAAAGAACCTTGAGCTTACCATTGAGCCCCGCCTTCTTACTTCATTCAAGCGCATTCGTAAGAACAGCCGCAATGGTCTTGGCATCGTTTACGTTCAGCGTGATGCATGTGGTGGTTGCTTTAACAAGATTCCCCCTCAGCGCCAGTTGGACATCCGTATGCGTAAGAAAATCATCGTTTGTGAATACTGCGGACGCATCATGATTGACCCCGAACTCGCAGGTGTTAAGATTGACCGCCCCTCAACGGACGAAAAACCCAAGCGTCGCACTCGTAAGAGAAAGGAAGAGGATTAAACCGCCAGTTCAAATTTAATGAATATAAAGAGACCCGCCAATGCTGATTGACGGGTCTCTTATTTTTATTTGGAAGTTTCAAAGGTGCATCGCTATTCAAAGCCCACACCCTCGCTTCTTAGTATTTGTAAATCACAGCAGCCGCTTTACCATTATCGTAAGAGATGTTGCAGAGCGTAATATTCCCAGTGTGAGGCGCAGAAGAGTAGGCATAGGAAATCTCACTATCAAACTCTTCACCACGTGAACTATCCACCTTCACATTTGCCACAAGGTGAGTTGAAGGTTTACCCAACATGCCACCGTAATAGAGATGTTCAAAACCGAAACAACCCATCTGCTGAGAAAGCAACGCTGGGAGCAAACCATTACGGTTAGCGATTGCAGAAGGAGTGAGTGCATAAACCGAGGGTTCGCCTTCGTTTTCCACATATGCAATACTTACAAGATTACCATCCTGATAAGTCAATCTGCCTGAAGCACTCGAAACATCACCTCCGAAATTCATGTCACGCACCGTCTTATCCCAGGCCGTCAATCTGCCATCCGTGTAAGAGAAATGGTAAATGTCTTTATTCACCATGAGTTGCACGATATTACCATCAATATCAAACACCGCCTCCATATTAGGACCTCCAGCGTTAGCGATTGTCACGCCCGTGGGATTGTAATAAAACGCACTACGATACTTGTTTTGCGTATCGCCAACGAGATTGCCCTCAGCCGCCAAGAGTCGGGTGGCATCATAAGTCAATGTCCAGTTATACACATTGGGCAACGAACCTTCGTGAACGATACTCGTCACTCTGTTATTGCCATCAGCAGGAAGATTAGGCTGTAAGAGCGGCGCATGATCGTCACTACTTGAACATGAATAAAGAAGCGCAACAAGGGTTGCAAAAAGGGGAAAGCGGAGTTTCATTATCATAAAATTGTTTGGTTTCTGCCGACAAATATACATTTTAATAACCACTTCCCAAACTTGAAGCGCAAGGTTTTTCCGCATTCTCGATAAAATTAACACAAATTTACCAAGCGCCCCTTCTTATTGTTTCAAAACAATGTCTAACTCTGTGGTCCTTAAGTTTCTCTTAGGCGCCAGAATGTCTAACTTAATTTGCGCTCTTACTTGATTCATCGTGAAGAACCCTTAATGAGTCACCAAAAACGCAATTATTTTAGGATACAAGTGAGCCTGTAATTGTAGAAAAATCCTTAAATTTGCGTTCTAAACTTTATCCTTATGGAAAACTATATTGTCTCGGCCCGCAAATACCGCCCCACCGCCTTCGGAACGGTTGTTGGACAGCAGGCATTGACTACCACTCTTAAGAATGCGATTACTACGGGAAAGTTAGCCCATGCTTATCTTTTCTGTGGTCCTCGTGGTGTGGGTAAAAC
>CALFGU010000181.1 GCA_937877685.1 uncultured Prevotella sp. | reverse complement strand
GGTTTGGCGTCGGTTCTCCTTTTTCCTTTCTCCTTTCTCATTTCCCATAGTGTGCCGCCACGGCATTGGTTAAGTCGATGAAGTCTTTCACGGAGAGTTGCTCGGGGCGCTTGGTGAGGAGCGGTTGAGCGAGGAATTCGGTGTGGTCAATGCCTCCGCCGAGTTCGTTGTCAAGTTGTGCGAAGAGGGGTTTGATGGAACCGCGCATCATCTTACGGCGCTGGTTGAACGTAGTTTTCACCACACGGCGCAAGAGTCGCTCGTCGCACCCACAATCAGCCACTTCGTTGCGCGTCATGCGGATTACGGCGCTCTGAACTTTGGGAGGGGGATTAAACACTCCGGGAGGCACGGTGAAGAGATAGTCAACGTCATACCAAAGTTGCACCAAGACGCTCAAAATGCCGTAAGCCTTTGTGCCAGGTTTAGCTGCCAAACGCTCGGCCACCTCTTTCTGAATCATACCTGTGCAACAGGGGATTAAGTGACGGTAATCCAACATCTTGAAAAAGATTTGACTGCTGATGTTATACGGATAATTGCCCGTAAGCACGAAGGAGCGCCCCTCGAATGTGTTTTCAAGGTGCATTTTCAGGAAGTCGTCTTCAATGATATTGGGTTCGAGCGCGGGGAAATTCTCACGCAGGTAAGCCACGCTCTCGAAATCGATTTCCGCCACCTTTACCTCGCGCCCCTTTGGGAGTAAATATTGAGTGAGTACGCCCATGCCAGGACCTACTTCAAGCACGGGAATATCAGGGCAAGCATCAATCGTATCTGCAATAGCACGCGCCACACTTAAGTCTTTTAGAAAGTGCTGACCAAGAAATTTTTTAGGACGTACAAGTTTCATGTCATTTGTTTTTTCTAATTTTGTAAAATCTTGAATGCAAAATTAAATAATAAACTTGGATTTTGACGAAACTACTGGTTAATATATTAAAGACAACCCTGCCATTCGCCTTAGGAATCGGCATTCTTTGGTGGATGTATCGCGAAACGGATTGGGCAGATTTCTGGCATGTCATCACCTCTGAATTACATTGGGGATGGATGCTTGTTTCGTTGCTCTTCGGAGTGGTGCCCCAGGTGTTTCGTGCCTTGCGTTGGCAAATGGCTCTGAAACCCATTGGCGAGATTGCCCGTTCGCGCACCTGCATTGACGCTATTTTCCTTTCGTATGCCGCAAGTTTGGTAATTCCTCGTGTTGGAGAAGTTACTCGTTGCGGAACGCTGAAGAAGATTGACGGAGTTAGTTTTTCGAAATCCATAGGTACGGTGGTCACTGAGCGTTTGGTTGACTCGTTTATTATGATGCTTATTGCCGGATTGGCATTCATGAGTCAGTTGCCCATATTCTTGAAGTTTTTGGACGAAACGGGTGCCGATTTTAACTCGCTCATTCATCGCTTTTCAAGTACGGGATACATCGTAACCTTTGTCTGCGTCATCCTTGCCATAGGCATTTGCGCCAGTCTCTTGTTCCGTTACAAGATGTTCGCAAAGGGGCGTCAGAAGGTGATGGGCGTTTGGGAAGGAATCCGTTCGTTGCGCCACATTGAGCGTCCTTGGCTCTACTGGTTCTACTCCGTTGGCATTTGGGTGGGTTATTTTCTCCACTTCTACTTGGCTTTCTTCTGCTTTGACTTTACTTCGGACATCAATCCCTGGGCGGCGCTCTTGATATTCAGCATAGGTTCGTTTGCAGTGTTGGTCCCCACGCCCAATGGCGCAGGTTCGTGGCACTTTGCGGTAAAGACGATGCTCGTGCTCTATGGTGTGGCAGAATCTCCGGCGGTTATGTTCGCGTTGGTGGTTCATACGATACAAACAGGTTTGGTTATTCTTCTCGGAGCCTGGGGTTGGGCAGATCTAACCCAAGTGAAGGTCGCTAAGAAAGCACCTGATGCTGATGCAACTGCATGAAATAAAGAGCGTTCCTTAGTTGCGGAATTTCAGACGTAATACCCCTGATATTATAAGTAACTTACGGAAAACAATTAGTAACTTAAGAAAAATTCTTTAAGGGTTAATTTCTCCTAAGTCCGTATTTGTTTCGCATGTCTTTCATGTCGGCGTTCGGTCGTCTTAATTTAGGGCTGAAATTCACCTTTCGATTCTCCTGAAATTATTCACATTTAAATAAAAATCTACTACTATGTCAGAAATCAGAAACCTACAACCCAAGGCTATTTGGGAAAACTTTTATCTCCTTACCCAAGTGCCCCGTCCCAGCGGACACCTTGAAAAGATTCAGAAGTTCCTTCTTGATTGGGCGAAGGAAAAGGGCGTTGAAGCAAAACTCGACGACGCTGGCAACGTAATTATGTATAAGCCTGCCTCTCCCGGCATGGAGGATTGTAAAATTGTGACGCTCCAAGGCCATATGGATATGGTGCCTCAGAAGACTCCTGATTCGCCTCACAATTTTGAAACCGACCCTATCGAAACTTGGATTGATGGTGAGTGGGTGAAGGCGAAGAACACGACACTCGGTGCTGACGATGGTATGGCTGTGGCAACCATCATGGCAATTATGGAAGACAATACCTTAAAGCACGGTCCGCTTGAAGGTTTCATCACTGCCGACGAAGAATCTACGATGGGCGGTGTGAACAATATGAGTGCCGACCTCTTGAAGGGTGAAATTCTGCTCAACCTTGACAACGAAACTTTCGGCGAATTTATGATTGGTTCGGCAGGTGGTATCAACCTTACTGCTTCTTTGGAATACAAAGAGGATGAAGTTCCCGCTGGAGATGCTGCCGTGAAGATTGGAATCCATAACTTGCTCGGCGGACACTCAGGTCTTGAAATCAATGAGGGACGTGGCAATGCCAATAAGATGATGGCGCGCCTTGTTCAGGATGCTATTGCCAACTTTGAAGCACGCCTTGCTTCATGGCAGGGAGGCAATATGCGCAATGCGATTCCTCGCGATTGTGATGTTGTTCTTACCGTCCCCGCTGAAAATGTTGACGCCCTCAAGGAGGTAGTTGACGAATGGCGTGACACATTTAAGGGTGAATATGGTTTTGTTGAAAAGGCCTTAACCTTGGATATTGAAGACACAGAATTACCCTCTGCCCTCGTTCCCGAAGAAATTCAGGACAATCTCGTTAACGCGCTCTGCGCTTGCCATAACGGCGTGATGCGCTTCATTCCTGAAGTGCCCAGCATCGTAGAAACTTCTTCGAATCTCGCAATCGTTGAAATCGGTGGCGGAAAGGTGATGTTCAAGGTGCTTGTTCGTTCTTCACGTGACAGCATGCGTGATTGCTGTTCGGAAACTTTGGAAAGCGTATTCTCAATGGCGGGCATGAAGATTGAACTTGATGGTGCTTATCCCGCTTGGCAACCCAACCCCGAAAGTGAAATCGTGGCGCTCATGAAGGATGTTTACAAGGAACTCTTTGACGCGGAAAGCAAGGTGCAGGTGATTCACGCAGGTTTGGAATGTGGGGTCATCGGTGCGAAGTATCCTAAGATGGATATGGTAAGCTTTGGTCCCACAATGCGTTCTCCTCACACTCCTAACGAACGTTGCTTCATCCCCAGTGTAGAAAAATATTGGCAGTTTGTACTCACAACGCTCGAACGTACGCCAAAGAAGTAACACTGTAAGGTTATGAGGGGTAAAAGGTCGCTTCATTTTTAGGTTTTAAGGGCATCCGCTCTGCAGAGTCCTTATAACCTAAATACCTCAAAACCTTAAAACCTTATTACCTCAAAACCTCATCACCTAACCTTATCATTTAAATCCTCTAAACCTCAATAGTTATGAACAAAAAACTCATCCTTGCTTCCCTCTTTTGCCTTGGCACCGCTGTAGGTCAGGCTCAGGTAAGCAACATTAACCCCGTGCCACAACAGGTTGCGAACATGGCAGACTTTATGATTGACATGCCCGCAGAGTGGACTATTGTTACTGATAAGACAGTTACTTCTTCTTACGCTCTTGATGCACTCAAAACAGCGGCACCCACTGTTGCTCCCAAGGCAGCGTTTAAGGTGACGCTCGGTTGGGGTAACCAGAAGGCAGTTAAGAAGTATAAAAAACTCGTTCCCGCAAAGACTGAAGGTTATTACCTTAAGGTGACCGACAAGGAAATTGTTATTGCTGCGAAAGACGAACGCGGTGCGTTTTATGGCGTACAGTCTTTGCTCGCAATGATGAAGTATGGCAAGTTGCAGACTTGTGAAATCACCGACTTCCCTGATGTGGCATTCCGTGGCGTAGTTGAAGGTTTCTATGGCACTCCTTGGAGCCAGGAAGACCGACTCTCTCAGTTCGACTTCTATGCTAAGAACAAGATGAACGTTTACATTTACGGTCCTAAGGATGACCCTTATCACCGTGATAAGTGGCGTCAACCTTATCCCGCCGAAGAAGCAGCACGCCTTAAGATTCTTCTTGATGCAGCGCACAAGAACGGTGTAAACTTCTACTGGGCAATCCACCCCGGTGTAGATATTAAGTGGACAGAAGCCGATCGCGACGCCATGATGAAGAAACTCGAAACCATGTATCAACTTGGTGTGCGTTCGTTTGCCGTTTTCTTTGACGACATTTGGGGAGAAGGCACAAAGGCTGATAAGCAGGCTGAACTCCTGAACTATATCAATACCAACTTTGTGAAAGCAAAGGGCGACGTTAGTCCTCTCGTGATGTGTCCTACGGAATACAATCGCGGTTGGGCCAATGAAAAGGGCGGTTATCTCCGTACGCTCGGTAGCGATATGGATAAGTCTGTAGAAATCATGTGGACGGGTAACTCTGTAGTGCATACCATTGACAAGGAATCTATGGAATGGATTAACGAACGCATTCAGCGTAAGGGCTACATCTGGTTGAATTTCCCCGTTTCCGACTTCGTTCGCGACCACATCCTTCTTGGTCCCACCTATGGCAATGGTCTTGACATCGCTGAGGACCTCTCTGGTTTCGTAAGCAATCCTATGGAGCACGCTGAGTCATCAAAAATTGCGCTTTACAGTATTGCTGACTACACTTGGAATATGAAGAACTATGACTATATGTCAAGTTGGGATAAAGCCTTAAAGGACCTCCTTCCTGAAAGTGCTGAGGCGCTCAAGATTTGGGCTTCTTACAACGAAGACTTAGGTCCTAACGGCCATGGCTTTAGACGTGATGAGAGTCGCGAACTTCAGCCCATCGCTAAGGCAGCTGTGAAGGGCGATAAGAATGCTATTGCCCAGCTTTACGGCAAATGTATGGAACTCGAATTGGCTATCAACCTCCTCCTTGCTGATAAGACCAATCCCGCTCTCATTGTCGAACAACGTCCTTGGTTGGAATATGGTAAATTAGTGGCTCAGTTCGGTATGAACGTATGTGCAACGGCAATGACTGACCTTGACAAGGCGTCAGGTTTCGTAAACTTTGACAACCTTTACAAGGAAGCACGCTCAATTCAGGCACAGATGTACAACCTTGCGAACTCTGACATCCTTCATCCTCACCAACCTGGTATTAAGGTAGGTTCGCTCGTGCTCGTTCCCGCACTTAATGAAATTTTTGCGAATACGGTGAACGCTTATAATGCAGCTCACAACACGGCTTACAATCCCGTTTGCGAATATCAGCCTTATTCAATTTCTTCTAACGTGCCATAGGCAACACAATATGCAAGCGCCTTTTCGGTGATTATATCAAATAATTGTTCACGCTTTTTCTCACTGATTTTTTTCGAGTCGTTAAGACCTTCAATTTCAAGACCTAATGGAAGAATAACTGCAGCAGCATAAACTGGTCCTGCTAAAGGTCCACGACCAGCCTCATCAATTCCACAAATCGTCTTATACCCTGCTCTAAGAGCATTTTCTTCATATAAATAATCCATATTTACTCCGGTTTTTCAAG
>CALFGU010000180.1 GCA_937877685.1 uncultured Prevotella sp. | reverse complement strand
GTACAACTATCCATCAAACAAAGAGTTATCTATATTTACCGGACAGCAATAATTTATTTTTTGCAAAGAAGAACACTGAAATATCGTTGCTAAAAACAAGACTTATCCTTTGAAAATTTGTTTATATGCGAGCAAATTTGTAATTTTGCACTTGAAAACAGGATGTGGAGAGATTTGGCTGCTTGCAACCACTATAAAAAATGCTAAAATAGAGGGACAGTTTAGAACAACGCCTCGGTAACGGGAGCCTATGCTCACAAGAAGGACTTGTGATGTGCTCAACATTCTGCTTTCGCGTAACACGGCGCGATGGGCAGATTTTTTTATGCCCATAATTGGATAGAAATTCCTAGATAATCTAAAGGCTATAACATAGCAGTTGCGTACGCTGATTATATGTGGGGTATGAGAGTCTTTACAGGGCCTATTCTTAAATTCCTATATATATTAGATGGTCTAGTTAACTTCTGAACCTCAGAACCTAAAAACCTCTTAACCTCAGAACCTAAAAACACATTATATATATGTCATACCTCTTTACCTCAGAATCTGTATCGGAAGGTCATCCCGATAAAGTTGCAGACCAAATTAGTGATGCCGTTCTTGATGAATTGTTGGCTTACGACCCCACGTCAAAGGTGGCGTGTGAAACACTTGTGACTACTGGTCAGGTAGTCGTTGCTGGCGAAGTAAAATCTGAAGGTTATGCAGACCTTCAAACCATCGTGCGCCGCACCATCAAGCGTATTGGTTACACAAAGGCGGAATACAAATTCGACGCCGAAAGTTGCGGTATCCTTTCCGCTATTCACGAACAGAGTGCCGACATCAACCGTGGCGTAGAACGTGAAGACCCCATGAATCAAGGTGCTGGCGACCAGGGTATGATGTTTGGTTATGCCAATAAGGAGACCGACACTTATATGCCCCTTCCCCTCGCTTTGGCACACGAAATCTTGATTGTGCTTGCAGAAATTCGTCGCGAAGGAAAGGTGATGACTTATTTGCGCCCCGACTCTAAGAGTCAGGTGACCATTGAATACGATGACAATGACCACGCTATGCGTATCGATACTATCGTCGTTTCAACACAGCACGACGACTTCATCACTGCCGAAGAAGCGGGCAGTCAAGAGAAGGCTGACGAAATGATGCTCCGCAAAATTAAGGACGATGTGATTACCATCCTCATGCCCCGCTTGATTAAGGAACGTGTAAACACTCCCGAAGTGCGTGCGCTCTTTGAAAACTCAAAAATCAAGTATCACGTAAACCCCACTGGTAAGTTCGTTATTGGTGGTCCTCACGGCGACACGGGTCTTACGGGTCGTAAGATTATCGTGGATACTTACGGCGGTAAGGGAGCTCACGGCGGTGGTGCTTTCTCAGGAAAAGACCCCTCAAAGGTGGACCGTTCGGCAGCTTATGCCGCACGTCATATCGCCAAGAATATGGTTGCAGCAGGCGTTGCTGATGAAATGCTCGTGCAGTTGAGTTATGCTATTGGTGTTGCAGAACCTATTTCGGTTTATGTCAATACTTACGGCAAGGGTCACGTGAACATGACCGACGGAGAAATCGCCAAGAAGGTGCAGGAGCTCTTTGACCTTCGTCCCAAGGCTATTGAGGAACGCTTGAAGCTCCGCCAGCCCATCTACGAAGAAACTGCTTCTTACGGACATGTAGGTCGCGAACCTCGCAAGGTTACGAAGACCTTCGGCGGTAAGTTTAGCGAACCCAAGGAAATTGAAGTAGAACTCTTCACTTGGGAAAAGTTGGATTACGTTGACGCCATTAAGGAAGCGTTCAATCTTTAATGCAATGACAATTACCGTATATGCCGCTTCAAGCGGTCAAGTACCGGCAGCTTATATAGAGGCTGCCGGTACTTTAGGAAAGATAATGGCCAAGTGCGGTCACATATTAATTAATGGTGCAGGTCGCACGGGACTTATGGGCGCAACTACTGAGGGCGTGCTTGCTCATGGAGGCAAGGCTATTGGTGTCATTCCCCAATTTATGATTGAGCAGGGGTGGCAACATAATGAAATGACGGAACTCATTGTTACTCCAGACATGCACAGTCGCAAGGAAACGATGGCGCAACGCTCTGATGCGTGCATTGCGCTTCCTGGCGGGGTGGGCACTCTTGAAGAACTGCTCGAGGTAATCACTTGGAAACAACTCGGTCTCTACCTCAAACCTATCGTTATCCTGAACATCAACGGTTATTACGATGCTCTGCTTCAACAATTAGAGCGCGCTACAGAAGAACGCTTCATGCGCCCCGAACACTCCCACATTTGGTGTGTAGCAACAACTCCCGAAGAAGCCATTCTGCTTTGCGAAACCACTCCCCTTTGGAGCAAGGAAGTTCGCAAGTATGCAGCAATGTAAAGGTTAGAGTACAGAGAACAGAGAACAGAGAACAACTACCATCTGGGATTATTATTAAGGTTATAATATAGGAGTTGACCCGTAAAGACTATCATACCCCCTCCC
>CALFGU010000179.1 GCA_937877685.1 uncultured Prevotella sp. | reverse complement strand
GAGGGCTTGCTCTACGAAGCGTCCGACCTGCGGCGGTACTTTGAACTGCCAGAAAAAGATCCGGACACCATTCTCGCAATCTGCGACACCAAGGAACAGGGGGCTGACTACTGCGTTATGCCCATCATATATCAGTACGGCAATGACTTTTACATGGACAAGGTGATCTTCGACAACGGCAAGGTGGAGACTTTGGAGGAGCGGGTAGCGCAAAAACTGTTGGATTGCAAAGTCCGAATGTGTAGGATTGAGTCCAACCGAGGCGGCACTATATTCGCGCAGAATGTCGAGAAGCGCGTCAAGGAACTCGGCGGCATGACGAGCATCCAGACCAAGTGGACGCAGTCCAACAAGGAGACTCGCATCATCGCCAACTCCGGCATGATTAAGTCCCATGTGCTTTTCAAGGACGAGAGCCTCTATCCACAAGACCGTGAGTATCGGGAGGCTATGGCTCAACTCTGTTCCTACTCCATGATGGGCAAGAACAAGCACGATGACTTCCCAGATGTTTTGTCCCTGTTCGTAGACTGGCAGCTGTCTGATCGGGCCAACACAGTTACGCTCGTCAAAAGGCCGTTCTGATGCAACCATATGGCCCTTGCGTTTTTTGAAAAGTATGGTAATCTACACAAGAGGTTGACATAATGTCAGCATCCCTCCTTTCTCAATATGGGGGAAGATGGCGGGAAAGCTGCCCACCTCCAGGAGCGCGTTTCGCACACGATGCTCCGAAAAAACTGCCCACGGCTTTCTTCCTTTCACCGTGGAGCGCCTAAAGTCTTTACTCGGCATGGCGTGGCTGCCTAAACCGCCCGTTCCTCCGTGCGGGATATCACGGAGGATATACTTAGGGGATTAGCGTAATAGAAGCGCAGAGGGCTTTGAACCCTTAGGAGATGGTGCGATTCCATCATCCTCTGCCAGAAAAAGACGAACATAGCGTTCGTGGGATAGACACGGAAACATTATCGCGGGGTGGGGCGGTTTCCGATGGATAATGAATGAAAGTAATAAGACGAGATATTCCCGGCGATTTTACTGAAATCCTCCTTTATGCTATCGCTGATTTGCATTGGGCTGACCCGAACAGCAATCACAAGCGCATTATGGAGGATATTGCTTACATCCGAGACACGCCCAATGTGTACTGCGTACTCAATGGCGATCTGATGAACTGTGCCATCAAGTCCAGTATTTCGGATTGCTACGCGCACATCTCTCCGATGGAGGAACTTGAGAAGTGCGTGGAGATTTTTGGGTGCATCAAGGACAAGATTATCTGCGTTGTACCCGGAAACCATGAGCGTAGGCACTACAAGACAAACGGGATTGACATCACGCTTCTCATGTGCCAACAGCTTGGGATCGAGGATCGCTATTCTCCCACTACTGCGCTGGTGTTCCTCCGCTTCGGCAAGGACGAGTTTCACAGCCACCATGGAAGACCCATCCTTTACACGGTCTATGTGACGCACGGGAACTCCGGGGGCCGAAAGGACGGAGGCAAAATCCAGAGACTTGCCGACTACGCAACCGTGGTCGATGCCGATGTGTACATCGCTGGGCATACACATCTTGAGGCTGGCTTCAAGAAAGGCTTTTTTCGCCCGAATCCCGCAAACAGTTCTGTCACGCACACACTTCATCTCTTTGTAAACACTTGTGCGGAACTCGATCCGGGCGGCTACGGAGAGATCGGCGGGTATGACCCCCCGTGGTGCGACAGGCCGATCATCCACCTTAATGGTGTGAAGAAAGAAATGTGGGCAAGAATATGATGCCTAAACAAGTTATCGAGGCTATTGAGGCCGTCATCAAGACCGGGAAAGAGGCAATCGTTCGCAAGGAGCGTGGCAAGTGGGTCGTTCTGGAGTCCGGGCGTAGGCTGATTTACAAAGAGCCGTGAGATAATTTACTTGGCGAACGAAAAGTATATTTTCTCGCGGCGATAAGTTGATTTTCTCCTCCAAAGTGCAAAAATCACACTTTTAAGTGCCAAATTTGCACTTTGGATCACACTTTTCATATTGCGCTTACGGCAAACGGGCCGTAAGCAAGAGCCAAACGGGGCTGTCCTTCGGGATGGTCCCTTTTTATTTTGCGAGGAGTGAGAACTTGGCTGAAGACTTCATGAACAACAACTCTCCTGTCGTTCGCAACGATATGTATGGGAGGTTGGACATTTACTCCCCGCTTGAGGAACTCACCGAGGAGAACATCAAAGAGGAACTAAACTCGGCGCTGGTCTACCACATCATGAATATGCTCCAAGAGGAGTTTCTGTACTGGTATCGGCGCGGCGTTCAGCCCATCCTTGGAAGGCGTAAGGATATCCGCGAGGACATCCTCAACATCGTCCAGGAGAACCATGCGGAGGAGTTCACCGCGTTCAAGAACGGTTATTTTCTCCAACAGCCCGTTAACTACACCGCTCGGCGTAAGGGCGTACAGAGCAAGCTGAAGAAGCTGAACGAACAGTTGATGACCAAAAGGCTACAGAATTTATGCAAACAAAAATTGGTGAAGTTTTTGATGGTGTTGTTTCAGGTGTTTCACAAAATGGTTTCTTTGTTGAGCTTGATAATACCGTTGAAGGTTTTGTTG
>CALFGU010000178.1 GCA_937877685.1 uncultured Prevotella sp. | reverse complement strand
TTGAGCAGCACCTATTCCAATCAATGATATAGAGTGGGGAACTTCTTTATACTTTGTCTCACAGTTTCACAATCGGTTTTTTTCTGGCGTCTACAAAGAATCTCTCGTTTGTATTCTCCAAATGGTATTCTGTTCGTGTGGGGTCTAAGAGGCGAAACATGTGTGCATCAGAGTAGCGGCGGAAGGTAACGACATCTCCTGTTTGAACATCAAGGGAGAGCTGCGCTTCTTTGGTGGTGATACACTCCTCATTGATGTAGATACTTAGACCGTAAGAGTTTAGTCGCTTCGTCTCTTCGTTGTAAATGTTGATGGTGTACTTCTCACTTGGGGGCACAAAGGCAGAACTTTGGTTGTTTAAGAGTCCATTCTGCATAATCTCAATGAGTTCTTTGTGAGTAAAGTATTCAGCATTCAACATGTGTTCTTCATTGTCGTTCGTCGTGATGGTAAGGTATTCATCGCACTGCATCTTGTCCCGATATTGACTTGTGACATTGACTTCTGTTATGTCGGAAAACGGAAGGTTCAGATCCACCTTTTTTAACCCCAAAATGCCGCAGAACCCTGTGTAATGGAAGTGTGTGTCGTTGTAGCGCAACTTCCCAAAAGTATAATGTAAAAGGTATATTATAGCTATACCAAGAAGCACGACTCCATAGAAGTATTTTTCCCCTGTAACAAAAGAAGATGTCGCCAGACCACTGAATAACAGAAACCACGCTATTCCCTTCCCCCCTCCTCGTAATGTTTTATAATTTTCGTCGTTATCGGGGGAGTATGTATGCTTCTCAGATTTATTGTAACTCATGTCTGTTGCTAATAAATAGTTGTCCCAAATTGAAATTTAGATAATTTGAAATATGTGATTTTAAGATTCTGATTTTTTTTACCTTTGCCTACTTGATGCGTTGCGCCATGATGGTGCGCTCAAGGGTTGAGAGTTCTTTATCGAGGCGTTTGGCTGTGCCTGTGCCGCCGCAGAGTTTGTCCAATTCACTCCAAAATGCAGGGCTGTGGTTGAGTTCCTTGAGGTGGCAGAGTTCGTGACAAATAACGTAGTCGATGAGGTGAGAGGGCAGAAGGAGGAGCCAGAGCGAGAGATTGACGTTTCGCAACGAGGAACAACTCCCCCAACGGGTTGAGACGTCCTTGATGGAGAGACGGTTGAACTCTATGCCGTGTGCAGTAGCGATGGCGCGCAGGCGCTGTGTGAGAATCACCTGTGCGTTATTGCGTAGGGCTTCAGCGAGTACCTTGTTTGCCCATTCCAAACTTGCTGCACCCTCAAACTGAAAGCCTCGCGGCATGTAGATAGTGGCACTTTCCGGTGTGCGCTTGAT
>CALFGU010000177.1 GCA_937877685.1 uncultured Prevotella sp. | reverse complement strand
TAAATTGAAATTCTATTACTAATTGTCTCGCTAAAGATACTAATTGTTTTTGCTAAAATAGGTTTAGTTTTTGGGAAGGAGGAGTTGAGGGAGATTTTGTCTGTATGGAATCCTTATTTTTTTATGTTGGATGTATAATTTTTGCACCCCCTCACCACTACGTGGTCCCCTCCCCCTATAAACAGGGGGAGAGCGCCATGCGGAACTTATAGAATTATGAACTTTTCTTTTGTTCTTATGTCTGAACCTCTATGCGTCGCGAATCTTAACACCTATTTAATTTATCATTATGCAATCTCGGAAAGCAAGGATAGCTGCCGTGTTGGAATACTTGGGCAGCGTTATGGACGACACGGAGACGGAGTTGGATTACACAACGCCGTTTGAATTGCTCATTGCCGTTATGCTGAGTGCGCAATGTACGGATAAGCGTATCAATCAGGTGACGCCCGCTTTGTTTGCCGCCTACCCTACTCCGGAAGACTTGGCAAAGGCGACTCCTGAAGAGGTCTTTGAGTACATTCGCTCGGTGAGTTATCCGAATAATAAGGCGAAGCACCTTGTGGGGATGGCGAAGAAATTGGTGGCGGATTTTCATTCGGAAGTTCCCACGACATTGGAAGAACTTACAACGCTTCCCGGTGTTGGGCGCAAGACGGCAAACGTCATTCAGGCGGTAGCTTTTGGAAAAGCAGCGTTAGCGGTAGATACCCACGTTTTCCGTGTAAGTCACCGCCTCAACCTTGTGCCTCCGACTGCCACTACTCCTTATGCCGTAGAAAAAGCGTTGCGCCGCTATATCCCTGACGAAACCGTTGCTGCTTCCCACTATTGGTTGTTGCTCCATGGGCGCTACACCTGTACAGCCCGTAATCCGAAGTGTGATAATTGCGGATTGGCACATTTGTGTAAATGGAAAGGGGAACGGGGAAGAGGTTAAGAAGGTCTGAGGTTAAGAGGTTAAGAAGTTCTGAGGTTAAGAGGTAACACATTATTTATATTAAAAGAAAATCCCCTTTACTGCCAATTTTGTCAGTAAGGGGGATTTCTTTATGACAAAAATGGCAGAAAATGTTAAAAACCATAGTGTTTTCAAGATTGGTATAGTTTTAGCAATTATAAAGGGTGAAGGGGATTATAGAGTTTAAAGTTTAGAGTTTAGAGATTAAAGTTTAGGGCGTTGGATTTTATAGTTCCTATAGTGGCTATAGCACCTATAGGGTTAGGCAGGATGATTTTAACACCTTAAGAACTTAAAACCTTAAAACATGATAATATCAGAACATCAGAACTTCAGAACCTCAGAACTTCAGAACCTCAGAACCTCTTAACATCAGAACATCAGAACTTCAGAACCTCAGAACTTCAGAACCTCAGAACCTCAAAACCTCATCATATGAACTTCCAGAATTTTACTATCAAGGCGCAAGAAGCGTTGCAACAAGCAGTAACGCTGGCGCAAAATAACAGACAGCAAGTGGTAACCCCCACTCACTTGCTCCATGGTGTACTTCACGTAGGGGAAAATGTCACACAATTCTTGCTCGGCAAGACTGGCGTGAACACCCAACAGTTGTTGCTCGTAGTAGATAGCGAATTGCGCAGTATGCCTCGTGTTCAGGGAGGCAGAGAACCTTACCTTGACCGTGACGCTACAGCCGTTTTGCAACAAGCACAGGACTTGGCGAAGACCGATGGCGACTCCTTCGTGGGACTCGAAGTCTTACTCCTTGCACTATTGAAAAGCAAGGCGACTGCAGGACGCATGCTCAAAGATGCGGGACTTGCAGAAGCGTCACTTAAGGCTGCAATTGCCGAACTGCGTAAGGGAAAGAAGGTGGATTCTCCTTCGAGCGAAGACACGTATCAAGCGCTAGAGAAATATGCTCGCAACCTCGTTGAAGAAGCGCGTAATGGGAAACTCGACCCCGTCATCGGGCGCGACGATGAGATTCGCCGTGTGCTCCAAATTTTGAGTCGCCGCACGAAGAATAATCCCATTCTCATCGGTGAACCGGGTACGGGTAAAACAGCCATTGTTGAGGGCATCGCTGAGCGCATTGTGCGTGGCGACGTGCCTGAAAATTTGAAAAACAAGCACCTCTACTCCCTCGATATGGGCGCACTCGTGGCAGGTGCGAAGTATAAGGGCGAATTTGAAGAACGCCTGAAGAGCGTGGTTAACGAAGTGACGGAAGCAGAAGGCAGTATCATTCTCTTTATCGACGAAATCCACACCCTTGTCGGCGCTGGTAAGAGCGAGGGTGCGATGGACGCAGCAAACATTCTCAAGCCCGCCTTGGCGCGTGGCGAACTCCGCAGTATTGGTGCCACTACGCTGGAGGAATACCAGAAATATTTTGAGAAGGACAAGGCACTCGAACGCCGCTTCCAGACGGTTTTGGTGGAAGAACCCTCTCCCGAAGACGCGATTTCCATTCTCCGCGGACTCAAAGAGCGTTATGAAAATCACCACCGCGTACGCATTCAAGACGATGCCTTAATAGCTGCCGTACAACTCTCTCACCGCTACATCTCCGACCGCTTCCTTCCCGACAAAGCCATTGACTTGATGGACGAAGCGGCTGCGAAACTCCGCATGGAGCGTGACTCGCAACCCGAAGAATTGGACGAAGCACAGCGTCGCTTACGCCAACTCGAGATTGAGCGCGAAGCCATTAAGCGTGAGGGAGATGAGAAGAAGTTAGCGACGCTGAACGCCGAGATTGCTACACTTGAAGAACAGGTTAAGGACCTGCGCGCCAAGTGGGAAGGTGAACGCGGTGTGCTTGCCGAAATCCAAA
>CALFGU010000176.1 GCA_937877685.1 uncultured Prevotella sp. | reverse complement strand
TTCGTACTAACGCTGATACTCCACACGATGCTAAGGTTGCTCGTGACTTCGGTGCTACAGGTATCGGTCTCTGCCGTACAGAACACATGTTCTTCGAAGCAGAAAAGATCGTTGCTATGCGCGAAATGATTCTTTCTCAGGATTCAGAAGGTCGCGAAAAGGCGCTTGCTAAGATCCTCCCCTACCAAAAGGCAGACTTCGTAGGTATCTTCAAGGCTATGGACGGTTGTCCCGTGAACGTTCGTCTCCTTGACCCCCCTCTCCACGAATTCGTTCCCCACGATCTCAAGGGTCAGCAGGAAATGGCAGAAGCTATGGGCGTAACTGTTGAATATATCCAACAGCGCGTTCACTCTCTCGCAGAAGCTAACCCCATGCTCGGTCACCGTGGTTGCCGTCTCGGTAACACTTATCCCGAAATCACTGCAATGCAGACTCGCGCTATCCTCGGTGCTGCTTGTCAGTTGAAGAAGGAAGGTCTTAATCCTCTTCCCGAAATCATGGTGCCCCTCACTGGTATCCTCTACGAATTCGAAGCTCAGGAAAAGGTAATCCGCGAAACTGCGGCTAAGGTATTTGCTGAAGAAGGCGTAGAAGTTCCCTTCAAGGTTGGTACAATGATCGAAATTCCTCGTGCAGCCCTCACAGCTAACCGTATTGCAAGCCGCGCTGAATACTTCTCATTCGGTACTAACGACTTGACTCAGATGACATTCGGTTACTCTCGTGACGACATTGCTTCATTCCTCCCCGTTTATCTCGAAAAGAAGATCTTGAAGGTTGACCCCTTCCAGGTTCTCGACCAGAATGGTGTAGGTCAGCTTGTTGAAATGGCAGTAGAAAAGGGTCGTCAGGTTCGTCCCGAACTCAAGTGCGGTATCTGTGGTGAACACGGCGGTGAACCCACTTCTGTTAAGTTCTGCCACAAGGTAGGTCTCAACTACGTATCTTGCTCACCCTTCCGCGTGCCTATCGCTCGCCTCGCTGCTGCTCAGGCTGCAGTGGAAGAAGCTAAGTAATTCCAACGATAGCGAATATAAATTAAGCCACTCCAAGTTTTTGGAGTGGCTTAATTGTTTTTAATGGGAGCCGTCTAAAAGATTATAGGGCGAAGATATTTCTCTACCAAAGAAAATTAAGGCGAAAGGTTGTCTGGAAACGTATCTCATTAAACTATTGAAGTGAGATAGAATCTGGCTGTGAAATATTAGGATGCAGAATTATAGGAGTACCCTCAGCCGAGAAAGTAATAGGCAACCACAAGTAACGACTGTCTGAGGGGCACTTAGGTTTCCAAACATCTGCCATAAAAAGATAAGCATTCTTACGCCCATGTCCAGGGAGCACAAAGGTTCCTTGCGCTCCGAAAGTCAATTCAGCCTTATCCCCTTTGCATGGATTGTCATGTTGCGTCCAAGGTCCCCAAATCGTAGGTGCTGAAAACATACGCGCAGCATTGGGTTCCCACCCCGTACATCCCGAAGTAATCATCCAATAAGTGCCGTTGTGCTTAAAAATAGTGGGTGCTTCGTTCATTCCTCCAGGAGCAACACGAATGTATTTACCCTTGTGCGAACAATAATCCGCTGAAAGTTCGGCAATATGCAAGGTCATGTTTTCTTCAGAGGAATAGATGTGATATGCCTTACCATCCTCATCTTTAAAAAGCGCCATGTCGCGCGCCATTTGACCTGTCGAAATATCTCGTTTCAGGAATAGTCCCTTTTCCACCGCGGCATACCATTTCTTTGTCCACCACTTCTTGTAATTCTTCGGGTTCAACTGCATCATGTCTCCCCACTGCTTGTCTGACATATCTATTGGCAACACATCGGGATTTACACGCATAGAACGAACATATCGGAAAGGACCATTAGGACTATCACTCACGGCAACAGCAGTACGCGCAGCGCTGTAACCTTGTCCCTTAAGTTCCAGATGAAACCACATGACAAATTGTTTCGTAGTTTCATTGTAAATCACCTTTGGGCGCTCCATTACGCATCCACGCTCAATGTCAGCACCTACAGAATCCACCACAGACAACACTACCCCATTATTTTTCCATTGTCGCAAATCTTTTGAAGAATAACAAGTAATCCCCACCATCGCTGCTGTAGTAAAATCACTTTTATGTTCTCCATACCAATAATAGGTACCGTGATGATACAACACGCCTCCGCCATGAGCATTAATAGGATTACCATCTGTATCCAACCATTCCTCGCCGTTGCAAAGCACACCAAAGTCCGCCACCGTACGACACGAAGAAGCGCTCATAAGCAGGAAAATGGAGCACAACACAAATATGATATTATTGCAAAGTGTTTTCATATACATAACAAATAAGAATCAAGAATATTCAAAATAACGTCTGCGAAATTACGCAAATATAGGAAACTAATCCTCATTCGTCATACAATTTTTGTACGAAAGAATGAAGGATATCAAGACATCTCCTAATCATATATCATAACCATACAGCCCAATATCTAAAATCCATGTCATATAAAATCCTTATTGCCAACAATTTATAGAAACGCGAAACAAAGTCTTTTACTCGCCCCACAAAGTGAGACATACGAGCGAGAATTATACTAATTGTTTCTCGTATATGAGGTATTGTTTTTCGCATTTAAGGAGCATTGAGAAGCACTCTGCTTTGCGCCTCAACTCATCTTCTATGTGCAGAGGCTATGAAAGAAATTTTGCGACATATTTGCGTTAGGGAGTAATGATATTGAAAGGACGTAAAAAGCGTCACTTGCTGAATAATGAAAATAAGGGCGACAAACAACCGTCTGTCGCCCTTATTTTGTAATAGAGGATTATCGATGGATTACTTGATACCCAACTTCTTTGCAATCTTCTTAGGAAGTGCATCCTTGTGGATAACAATGTTCATAGTCTTGTAAGCAACGAATGCCTTTGTAGCGTAGAACATGCCCTTGTAAGGACCGTATTCACCCCATGAGTTCTTCACCATGAAGTATTCCTTACCGTTGTTATCCTTTGCAAGACCGTAAACGAGCATACCGTGGTCGTCTGTAGTTTCCCAGTTATCGTATGCCACCTGACGCATTTCCTGTGTGATTGTCATTTCGTCATCGCCACCAGAGATTGTAGCACCCTTGAAATTATCACCTGTCCAACGAGCAGCGTCAGAACCAGTCTTGTCGTTTGCCTTACCATTTGAAGGAACGCTAGCAACACCTGTACGAGCGTTAAAGCCCTTTTCACTTACGTCAGAACCCCAAGCAAAAGTGTAACCGTTGCGAACAGCTTCGTCCATCACCTGCATGAATTCGTCAAGGGGAAGGTTGTAGCTTTCTGCCCAACGCCAGTTATCCTGAATTTCAAGGATGAACTTAGAATAGAAAGGCTGGTGCATGTAACTTGTAAGAGAAACATAATCATCAGGGTTCAAACCGAGTTCTTCAGCATAAGACTTAGGTGTGAACTTCTTACCGTCAACTTCAAACTCAGTGGGGAGTGCACCGAAGTAGTTTGTGTAGATAGCATTCAAGTCCTTGCGCCAAACGGGATTGATCTTCTTGAGCTTACCCTTAGCAAGCGCTTCAACATACGCAGTAGTTACAGCGTCAAGCTGGTTTGCATTGAAGAGAGAGTCACCATAAGGAGTACCAGGAGCAGGCATTGCAGACTGGGGAACGAGACCATGGTGCTTCAAACCGTAGATGGCATCGTAGAAAGAACCACCCTGTGAGAACGAAGCGTCACCGTGAGTGCGGATAGCCTTGTCTGCACGGTCCATGTAGGTGTTGAATACGAGGAATGATTCACAAAGGTCAACTTCACCCTTACCCAAACGGAGCACTTCTGCTTCGAGGAAAGCGTAAGAAGAGTACGCCCAGCAAGTACCGCTCTGATTCTGGTCCTTGATAGAGGTAATCTTGTTTTCCTTAATCACTTCGAAGGCGAGAGTGT
>CALFGU010000175.1 GCA_937877685.1 uncultured Prevotella sp. | reverse complement strand
GCGTGAGTTTACCAACGCTTGTAAAGAGTTTGGTTTGCAAGCAGGTATTTACCTTTCTCCATGGGATAGAAATCATCCACAGTGGGCAACCCCCGTTTATGATGAATATTATATGAATCAGTTAACCGAGCTACTTACCGAATACGGCGAAATTTATGCTATCTGCGATAATCAGAAAGACAGAGCGGATTGTGGTGCGGAAAGAGTTAATACCAGTAACAGATACCCTCCGAATCCACGACACTACCTATATGGCTATGGACATTGAGCGCAGGGAGTATGCTGATAGCGACTACCTGGCGGTAGTGAGCGGGATTATGCCACGATTGGAGGAGATTTCCGTATATCCAAAGACCAAAATTATCACGCAGACCATAACCATCGGGCAGGAGCGCAAGCCCACGAGATTCGGTGTGGGTGTGCAGGTTGGCTTCGGTGCGTGTTACGGGCTTGTGGAGAAGAAAGTGGACGCAGGGCCATATATCGGTATCGGGATGTCGTATAATTTTGTAAGATTTTGATAAAATTCGCCAAAACTTTATTATATTTGCATTGTCATAACAAAAAGTGTTTTCACTCCACCCTCTCGGTTGCGAAACCAGGAGGGATTTTTTATGTCTTAACCTCGATTTAGGCGCATTTTGGGGAACAAGTCAAAAAAAATCGAAAAATTTTCGCAAAAAAGTTAAAAAAATTTTGCAGATATAAAAATTTGTATTATATTTGCATCAGAATTAATAATTAAGACCCCGGCGGGGCGGTTACCCCGAAGAAAAAAATGAAAAAGTACACATCAAAACAAATCAATTTCGAGTGGATTATCAAGGTAAGCGGGATGTTCAATGGCGTTAAGATTAACAAGGCCGTTGGCGTTAAGGGATTCCGCGAAATCGTTGGCGATGATGCTCTTGCAGAGAGGCTTCTTGATAGGGCTTTTGAGAGCATGGCTGACAAGGTTGTTTGCAAACTTCGCAGAGGTGTTAAGATTAGTTTTTATGCTCACTGATGGAGGACAAGGCAATGAATAATTCTTGGACTATTTACGGCAATTTCCGGGCGAATGACGGGCGAATCTACGGTCATATAATAGACATTACCGATTGGGAGCATAAGGCCGTAGAAATGGCTGAAAAGATACTTAAAGAGCAGAGGTCTTGCACATCTGTATATATAACCAACGGGAACGGCAAGTGCCGTTTCATAACAAGATAAATTATGGCAACGACAAAACACATCTTCAAGGACTGCGAGGTAATCTGTGAGCGGTCGAAATCCTCCTACTATTGTAGGATTTACAAGGGCGGGAAGCAAGTTCTCGCGGTGAATATCCCGGAGGCAGAAAGCCCCAGCGATGCCGCGAAGGAGGCGCGTAGTTTCTTGATATGAGAGGGGGATACAACTTCGATGACCTTACGGGGCGGCGATTTAGCCGCCTCTTGGTCTTGGGCAGGCAGACTTGCGAGGAATACACGAACGTATCCTATTGGCGCGTCCGTTGTGACTGCGGTGTTGAGTTCGTGACCGCACGCCCAAACCTTGTAAGCGGTAAGACCCGCTCCTGCGGATGCCTACGCAGTCAGTTAATTACAGAGAGGAACAGAAGGAGGGCTTCGGTATGAAATATTATAGATTCCCAAGCCCGTGGAATGTGGCGGAGTTCTTCAATGCGTTGTCAGTATTCACTTCCTGCGAATTTCAGACGATTTGGAACGATTGTAGGGTGGCGGCGGTAGAATCCCCAACCGAGCAAGACCAACGGCTTGCAGACGGATATGCGAAGGAAACACGGGGAATAGAAATCCCCCAGCCATAAGACCGGGGGAGCGATGAAAGGTTTTACATGGAGAGAAGCAATGGACTCCGAGGTGCAAATGTAGTGATAGATTGCGACAAATGCAAGAAAACGAAAATTTTTTGTCAAAAACGCAAAAATATTTTGCGGAAATAAAAAAAAGTATTATATTTGCATCGTAATTCAATGTTTGTTTAACTTAATCCGACCGGGCGGTTACCCGGCAAAGAAATGAAAATCGTACTTGATAAAAATTGGGAAATCGTTGAGAACGCACTTCGTAATTCCGCTGACAAGAAAAATCGTGAGCGGTATAGTTATATGACTTCCGAAGAACTCTCTGAGGAATTGCTTTGGCAGGCGTTTATGATTGGCAGAAAGGATGAGTGCGAGCCGTTTAAGTTTATGGATGAGTTCCGCGATATGGAGGTGCGCGAGGCAACCGAGTGGTTTCTGTATTGCACTGGTAAGGATAGCATCGAATCCGATGTGTTTTGGGCACTTTGCGCCCTTTGCGTTGAGGAAGGGATGCACGAAACGGAAGATGAAGTCAGCGACAGACTTTATTGGGAGGCAGTTCAAGACCGCGAAGATAGATTGATGGGAAACTAATTTTAAAACTATATATTATGTTCAGACTTGAAGAAGCCATCGCCCGGGCGAAAGCGGGCGGCAACAAAGATGTCAAACGCCAACTCGCGGTCGCTCTGTGGCCGGGGTTGGAGTATGCAGGGCAGACCGTAAACATCAATAACCTATGCGGGGGAAAGACCAAGCGGGTTGACCCTTCTTGGGTGCCGATTATATGCTCCATCTGCGGTGTGTCGGCAGACTGGTTGTTCGGCATTTATCAATAAACATAATACGCGATGAAAGAGAAAGAAATCAATCCAGCACTTGCGGAGTTATTTGCTCCCGATGTGCCCCCGGTGGTAGATATTGCCCCCGGACTTACCGCAGAGGAAATTCATGCGGTGTACTTCAATAAGGATGCGCTCCGTGAGCCGTCGTATCGGCTCTATCGGTTGAACGAGAACGGGCATCGTTACTATTACCGCTTCGAAGGTGATACCCCCGTGTTTTACCCCTCTGTTACAACCCTCCTCCGGCAGACGATGCCGACATCCCCTTTCCTTATCCAATGGATGGTGCAGAACGGGGATGCGGCAACGGAAAAGCGGGACATGGCGGCGGCTTACGGAACGTTTATGCACATTCAATACGAGAAACTGATTATCACGCGCCAGTATGACCTTGACGCGGCAGGGGGCATCCTTCGCGAGTACATGGAGCGGGAGAATATTGCTGATAAGTATTATTTCGATTGGCTTCCGCGAATCAAGAAGGACATTCTTTCCTTTGCTCAGTTCATCAAGGACTACAATGTGAGGCCGCTTGCGGTGGAGATTGCCCTTGTGTCACGGGAGGGGTTTGCGGGGTGCATTGACCTCCCTTGTGAGATGACAGAGAATGGGCAGACCTTCCGCGCAATCATTGATTTCAAGAGCGGGCGAAACGGGTTTTATGAGGACTACGAACTTCAACTTGGTCTGTATAGGATAATGTGGAATGAGGAATACCCGGACGACCCAATAGACCGTATCTTTAACTTCGCCCCGAAGG
>CALFGU010000174.1 GCA_937877685.1 uncultured Prevotella sp. | reverse complement strand
AGTACCTGAAGAGACACGTATCAACCAAGTTATTGCATACGTTAAGATGCAAAACTTTGATAGAGCAGGTAAAATTGCAGAGACTTATCTTTCTGGTGGCGGACGTTCTGAATTTGCAAAGCGCTTAGCACAAGCATATAGCGGTAGTCTCTACAATGAAGACGGCAGTGTAAACGACACCATTATCAATGCGATTTCAAAGAGTTCGGTGATGAACGAAATTGTAATTCGTATGGCTATTGGTGGTAATGCTGAAGCGGATCAGCGCAGACGTGCTGAAGAGTTGTGCGACACGTTGCTTAAGGAAAATAAGATGAATGCTATGGCAAACTTCCTTAAGGCTATTTGCTTGAAACGTGCTGACGGTAAGAATAGTAGAAACCGTGCTACGATTCACCTCTACCGTGCGTTGGAAGCAGATCCCCAACTGATAGAATTAGCTAAGACAGACAAAGACCTTTACGACCGTCTCTACGATGAAGAAATGCCCGTGCCTATCCTTCGTCCAAGAGAAGATTGGGAAGATCAAATTAAAGGAAACAAAACTGGACTTTAGCATCTACTTGACTCCACATATTATATATATGAGGTGTACAACTGATGCAAACACTTCTTTAAAGACTAATAAAAATGAATTTAAGACATATCACATTACTCGCTCTACTTTTTTGCGCTACAGCTACAATGTATGCGCAAGAAAATGATGTAGACGAGAATGAAGTGGGCTTTACCGAAGAACGACCAAACTATGGTCAGGGATTTCACGCCCACCGTTATGCCCTCCAAAGACCGAATATAGCCAAAAGATTTGAGAAGAAAGTCCTGGGAGACCGCCTCTTTTTTGACTTTGGTGTAGGAGTAACACTACCGTTCTCTGCATCAGAAAATTCAAAAAATGGATTTGTTTCTGGAGTTTCTGTTGGTGACTGGTTAACACCTGAACACGGGGTACGTGCCGGTATTAAGGTGGGAAACTATACCTACGGCAATTATGACATCACAGTTAAGGGTCTTTCGTTGGACTACTTAATGAACTTCTCGGCACTTACTACATACGGAAAGACGTATGAGAGAAAGAAATTTGAATTACTTGGTGTAGCAGGTTTAGACATTCTTCATCGCTCACACGGTAGCAGTAGCAGTCTTGGACTTGGCGTTCACATTGGTGCGCGTGCACAATACGGAATTCCCAATTCTATTTTCCATATTTACGCAGAGCCCCGTTTGTACTTCATGGACGCAAGAGAACAAACGAACTATACCAACAACATGTACAAGTCAGGTGCTGAAATGTTGTTCGGTTTGAGCATCCTCCCCTACCAGCGTGTTATTCCTACGGGTAACCAAGCAGATTTGGACGACGATGGACATTTCTTAAACAACACCTTTGTCTATTTTGCAGGAGGTCCTCAGGCATTGTTGAGTCCGCTTAAGGGTTCTATGACAAATACTCTTGGCGCACGCATGCAGGGTGGTATCGGTAAGTGGTTCAAGCGTGGTTTCGGTGCTCGCCTTTCTGCTTATGCAAATTTCCTTGGTGAAAAGGATGAGAAAAAGAATAAGGGTTTGGGCTTCTCTGCCGACGCAATGGTTGACCTCACTTATTTGAACGAAGGTTACAATCCTCACCGTCGTTTTTGGATGAACGCTTTGTTAGGTGCTTCACTTGCATTACATAAGCACGAGGGAGTTAGAAAGACGTTCACTTACGGATTCGGAGCAGGACTTCAACCTAATTTCCGTTTGACCGAAGGCATTGCTTTCTTCCTTGAACCCAGAGTTGATGTCTTTAACAATAAAAACGACATCTATGGTTCTACGACAAACTCATGGGCAGTAGTTCCCTCACTCTTAGCGGGTGTGAACTTCATGCAAGGCGGATTTACAAAGGAGCAGCGGGCTGCAAATGCTAATTTTGCTAATGTTACTCCCTACGACCACCTCTTCATTGACGGAGCTGCAGGTGTATATTTTGCAGGAGAAACTTACCGTACTTTATGGGATGCACCCGCTAAAGACGCTCACCTCAAGTTCTATGGTGCCATCGGTAAGTGGTTTAATGCTACTTCGGGTATGCGTATTTGGGCAGATGTCAATAAACCTCGTGCAGGACATTACGCAGACCATCAACTTACTGCAGGTATCGACTATTTGTGGAACATGACTAATACGTTCCACGGATACGACCCCAACAGAAAGGTTGAACTTCATAGTTCTTTAGGTTTCAACGTACTCAAGCAAAAGAACATTGATGGTTTCGCCTACGGTGTTAATGCTGGTGTACGTGCGCAATGGAATGCCACAAAGATGGTTGCATTCTTTGTAGAACCCCAGGTTCGTGTGTACAAGGAAGATCTTTGGCGCAATAACTACACCACAATGGGTTACGACTTTGTCCCCGTGGGGCTTCTCGGTATGCAGTTGCGCTTTGACGGATATACTCCCGCAAACGAAAAGGA
>CALFGU010000173.1 GCA_937877685.1 uncultured Prevotella sp. | reverse complement strand
CTGAAAGAGCAGACCGATAGCCCCAACCTTGCGAAACTCCCCCATCTGTTGGCACTTGCCTCGATTGAGGATGAAAAGCGGGATAATGTGGTAACCTATTGCGATGGTATGGTGGATTTGGATAGTGACCTTGACGGGAACTTCCACGCCCTTTCGCTTGCTGAACTCATAACCAAACGGCACGCGGAGGCGGTTGAATCCCCGGAAACGGCAAAATAAGGCGAAATCTCGGCGTTTCTACTATCGGATGGTATAATTATATATCTTTTATGAGAAACGCGGTTAGAAACGATTTTTGATAAAAATAACATGGAAATAACAGAGAAGCCAAAAGTAAAGATAAACGAGATGCCAATCTTTCAAATAACCGTATGGCAGGATGAGAACGGGGAGGCGTGTACCACTACGATGATTGAGCGGGCATTTGTCGGTGAGATTATCGAAACCATTGCGGGGATATGTAAGGGGCGCGATTACTTTGGCAACGCGATGAAAGAAGCATTATCAGATATTATTATGGACAAAATCATGGAGGAAATGAAGAAATGAAAGGAAGAATCCAACGCCCGGAGTACACCGGGGACATCAATTTTCAAGAGAGCGGACGGGTGCATATCGGCATGAAGTCAGACAAGGGCTATCCGATTAGTATTGACTATTTCAGACCGACCGGGAAATATGCAGACTTGTTTACGAAAGTTCTCGGAGAGAAGCCCACAACGATAACCATCCTTTTTACCTCGGATGATGCGGAGCTGGTATGCAATGAGCGGTACGAATACCGCGACAATGCCGGGGCACTTGTATCCTATGGGGATGGGGAAGTGTTCTATGTATGGGACGGGAAACAATACTCCCCGTTTCTGTCAAAGGACTACCCGGACATCATGCAGAGGATAGCGGCCAAGTACCCAACGAAGAAAGGCGCAGACGGATGGGAGATTACCCTTCGGATGCAATTCTTGATTCCCGCCCTTTCGGGAGTTATGTGCCTATGGGGATTCAGTACGAAGGGTAAGGCATCCAGCATACGAAATATCCGGGATTCCTTTGATGCTGTGCTTGCGTTGAGGGGTACGGTCAAGGGGACGGCTTTCGACCTTTCCGTGCAGATGCACAAGAGCAACAAGCCGGGAGCGACAAGCCGATACCCGGTTGTCAGCCTTGTTGCAAACGATACGCGGGTGCAGGAGATTCGGGAAATGCTCAAACAAAAAAGTGACGGAAACCTTTTAATTTCTGCCGGAAAATAATTATATTTGCAAACAGAAACGAGTTGCGGCGTTTCAGTGAGACATCTAAGGATGCCCGGTTGAGTAAATAGGAGTACCGCAACCTCCAATTGAAAGACCGGGCGTTTATTTTTGTATGAAACGGACAATTTTAATCAATCAGCAGGCCGTAATAGAAGCGGGGCTTGACCTTGATTTCGTTGACCTTGTTATATTTGACTATATTAAGGACTTCGCCCATTCGGAAAAAGTGATGAAGGTGCAGTGTCTTGATGGTATCTATTTTTGGATAGCGCACACGAAGATAATGGAGGACTTGCCATTGCTCGGTATCAAGACAAAGGCTGGCATCGTCAAGAGGATAGACCGCCTCGTTGCATCTGGGTTACTCATTAAAGCGAAGGAATCCGCTTCGGTTGGAAAGAGTCTTTACAGATTCGGGCCGAGTTATGACATCTTAGTCGGAACACCCATAAACGAAAATGATACCCCCTATAAAAAAATTGAGGGGGTGGATAAACAAAATTATAGGGCCACCCTAAACAAAAATATAGGGGATAATTGTATTAGTAATAATTTTATTAAGGATATATCCTTTGCTGACGCAAAGGAAGTAACGCGCAAACCATCCAAATCATCAAATTCGTTGACAACTTTTGACAATTCCGTGATAGCGACTTGGGAGAAGTTTAGTGAAGCATTCGGGACGGATGAATACGCAGGCGCAGACATCCGTTACTACTACGATACAATCAAAGACTGGGCGGCGGCGAAAGGCGCGAAATATAAGGACTGGATTGCTTTTGTCCGAAACTGGATGCGCAGGGACTTTAAAGAGGGGAAACTGGTAAGGGTTGGAGGGTTTGATTCTTTGGAGCAATGGAAGAAAGATATGATACTGCGCGACCGCGCAAACGATGCTGAGGAATTATGGCCGGACTTGTAATATACGATAACAAACAACGCGCTCGTTATGAGTTAGCAAAGTTCCCGGAGGTGGTGGCGGCGCTTGACACGACTGATAGGATAATCTATAAGTCACAATTTGCACGCCCCGCCAGCGACTACTCAATGCCGGAACTATTGAGGGAACTTCCGAACATTATCAAAGAGTCCGCGCTGAAAGTCGGGTGTAGGATTTCCGATGGGGATATGGCGGTGGTGACGAATATGGCCGCGAATGTCTTATCAAGATATTATAATATGCTTACCCTTTCGGACTTCGCTACCGCCTTTGAGATGTGCGCCCTCGGGGAACTTGACAAGTATCTTCCGAAGCGGGACGGAATGGCAGACCGGGGACATTATCAGATGTTCAACACAGAGTATATTGCGAAGGTATTGCGTGCGTATAGACTTCGCCGTGCGGAAACGATGCGAAAGGCAGAGGACGCAAGACCCAAAGGAGAGCCGGAGAGAAACAGAGAGCAGGAGCGAAAAGAGTGGGGAGTACTCAAACAATATTTCTTGATGGATTATTACTATTACAAGTATCATTTGAGGATGCCAGTCATAAGTCCTGCGGCGGTGGTAATCTACTACAAAGTCCTTGCGCGGCTTGGCTGGGTAGATGACAGACTTGTTGAGGTGACCGGGGACGAGCAGGCGAACGCGATTGCCGGGATGGTTGCAGGGTTAGCCGGAAAGAGGTGGACTGAGGCAGAGAGGACTGCGATGAAGCGGAAAGAGATTGAACGGGCGTTCCGCGATATGGTAGAGGATGAAATACAATTTGACAAATTTATTTGATATGCTAATTGATTGCGTGATTGGGATTGACCCCGGCAAGCAGGGCGGGATAGCAATCTATACAAAGGAGGACGGGATGGTACGGACAATTCGTATGCCGGAGGATACCGAGGAACTTGCGGAAGTGTTGAATTACTATACAGAGAATTACAAGCCGATTGCGTTCCTTGAAAAACTCAATTTGCACCGCTCGGACACCGAAACGCCCGGAAAGGTGTTCGGAATACAGAAACTATTGCAGAACTACGCGCAACTGAGGACGGTCTTGGAGATGTGCGGGATTCCCTTTGCGATGGTGCATCCCCTTTCGTGGGAGAATAAACTTGGGCTTCGCGTTCGCGGGCTTCGTGAGGAGAAGACAGAGCGCAAGCGCAGATACAGAGATATAGCGGGGAAACTCTATCCCGGAAATAAGGTTACACTATGGAACGCGGATGCGCTCTTGATTATGCACTTCGGAAGGGTACAACTTGCCAATGACCTTAATTGGGTTGTCGCAAATATTCCGAGCAAGATGCACAATAGTCTATTTGACGCAAAATAAGGCCGATTTCCCGGCGTTTCGTTGTTGAGATGATAAAATTATATTACCGAGGGGACAAAACCCCGTTAAACGCAAAATTTCCATAAATTAACTTTCGGGGGCGGGGTGAATATATGTATAACGTGCATTTTCAAGCCCAAGCATCCCGTCCCCATTAAAACAAAGAGCGATGAAAGTAAGAGGGTATCTTAAACAGACTGACTGCGGTTTGGTGGTGTATAGTCGCAGGGACAAGTACAAACACGCCTATCGTGTCGGAGACCACAAGCCGACAGATAGCGCGTTCTTCTCCGCACTACAAGCCGGGGAGGTGGAATGGTCGTCAAGGGTATGGAGTAATCAGTTACGCCTATTTTCAAAATAAATGGCAAAGATTGAGATTGATGTCGTACCTTTGTAATGGAGAAATTCCATTGCTTGTGTTGGTCGGGGGGCGGGTTTCTCCATCCTGCCCTCCGTTTTGTTCTTTGAGATTTTGGGGTCGAATAGCGCATGAGCAGCCGCGCTTGGATGGGAGCGATTGTGGCCGTTGCTCCCATCCCGACCCATTGGTATATTAGGGGACGGGAAGGTTAACCTTTCATAATTTTTCAGTTCGTTTCAATCATTTTTCAGCCCGTCCACGATTTGCGTTGGGTGGGCTGGATGTCTTTCGGGGCATCCAGCGATGAACTCAAAACGCCGTGAGGCGGACTATATAATCTTGTTTTAATCTGACACCCCGGAAAGACGGGGAATGTTCGGGTGGTATAATGGTATGAACATCAATTCGCGGAAGTATGTTTCAGTGCGCTCTACTGCGATGCGAGGATGCAGGTTCGAATCCTGCCCCGGACACAATGGAATTATTATTATATATCTTGTCGGTACTCTTTGGGATTGCAATCGGAATCCGCTGGGGAATTAAGATTGCAGGGAAGTGGATAATTGAGTACCTACGCGATTAAGGTTTGTTAAGCGATGAAGAAAAAACTAACACCGATTGAGAAGATTCGCTCCTGCAAGGCATTGAGCGGTAAGTCCGTCGCGGATGTCTGTATGTTACCGGGATTCCTTGATAATTTGGAGGCGTATGTAAGAGTACAGAGAGAGGAACGGCAGATTGCGCTCAATCACGCAATGCAGTTCGGAGGCGGTAAGATGCACGCACCCGCGCACGCGATAGACAAGACTCTTGATTGGAGTTCCGAGCGGTGGCGCGATGAGTTTATCCAAGTAATTGGCAAAACGAGCATCTTGCCCGCGAGTGTACGCGAGTATGTGCGTCAGTTAGGTATGCAGGCATACAACCTTACAATCGCCAACCTTGTCATTTTGGAGTTCCCGGAAATGAGGTCATATTTTTTTAAGGATTCAAAAGTCGTATAGTAATGTCATTAACTTGGATTATTGTTTTATCCGTGTACGCGCTTGTCGTATCGGTGCTTGTGTTTTGGTATTTCGGCACGAAAGCCCCGGATAGTCAGAGGGAGTTTTGGACTATCCTTATCACTTGGGTTATTTCCCTTGTGTTCGGGCCATTTATCTTCATCGCCTTTCTGTATGGGGTAATCAAATCCCTTGTCACCCGTAAGAAATGAAGCCGACCCTTATAGTCGAAAGCGGTGTCATCGGGGATGATGGGAAACTGCGACTCCCGATGGATAGGGTTGAGCAGTTTTGCAGGGAGCATCCCGGAGAGCGGGCAATCATAAAGATTGAGGCATTGGAAAGGCACTCAACGCCAGCGATGTTCGGATATTATTTCGGTTATATCCTGCCCACGTTACGGGAGGCGTTCTACAAAAAAGGCGTAAGGATAACAGAGAAGGAACTGAGCGCGTTCCTATGGGACAATTTCCCCGGATTCCATAACCCCGACCAAGATATAAGACAAGCCCCGATGTCGCAGATAATGGACTTTATCGAATGGCTGAAACAATATGCCGCAGAGAATCTTGATAGTTATATCGAAGACCCACAAATAATATGAACAGAATGAAATTCAATCTTTATGACGGGGTGAAAAGCCGCACCATCGAAACCACGATGGAGAGGGCTATGAATATCGCCCGCGAGGAGGTGCTTGGAGGCGCGAGTTATGTGCGTCTGTCCGTGTATGTGGACGGGCACTATTCCACCCTCGGGATGTACCTCCCATCGGATAACCCTCACAAATACGAAAAGGGATGGCCGAGCCTTCGGATTGTGGATGCAGAGCCAGTCCTCCCGAATATAAAGCCGAAGAAGGGCAAAAAGAAGCCGAATCTCGGCGTTTCTCCCCTTGAAGGATAAATTATATTACCCAAGTGGCAAAACCCCGTAGAATCGAAAATTTTGAGAAATTAACTATGGCAAAGGACAAACCAATCAAAATGCACTTTCCTATCTCGTATGTCCGCGACTATTTGCACAAGTACGTTGAGCATATCAAGAAGGAATCAGACAAAGAGCCGGAGAAGGCGATATGGGATGACATCCAAACGATGGTTGACATCGCGTTCGCAAATATGAAGCAAGTTCCACCGAAAAACCTATCATAATGGAGAGAAAACAATTTCATTTATCAAAGATTAAGTTCCCCGCATCGGGGATTGAGGTGTCGTACACAGTTAACATACCGGATGGAGTGATTGAATATGTGGCAAAGACACAAGAGCCAGTCCATCCCGACCTTCTCGCTTGCAGGAGGAGATTTACCGCATACCTCCCGGAAGCCCTCGGATGGTTGGATTTCGCAGAGCCGAGCGAGATACAAGACTTCATAGACCAATCGAAGGTAGATGTCAAAGGTGTCGCCACGCAGGGGAGCGCGGTCACTATCACGGCGGCGATTCACTCACCGCTTGGGATATACTGCGCTAATACGCCGAAGATTCAGTCATCGGAGGAGAATAACATTGACGCGGATTTCTACGACATCGAAACGGAGGTGTATCTGTATATCTATGAGGGCAAGTGCGCCCAACTGAAAATCTTTGGGGAATAGGATGGACGGATTGCTTGGATGGTCGTTGCCTCATAAGGAGCGGGTGGAGATTCAGCACGCGCTATTCGGCACGGGGCACACGCCGGAGGAAAACGAAAGATTCTATCGCTGGTGCTGGAAGATGAAGCCACACTACTGCGAAGAATGTATGCGACCACTCCATTGGTATTCCGCAGTTCACGTTTCACACATACTTACAAGAGGGGCGCACCCGGATTTGGCGCACGACCCGCGAAATATAAATATATTATGCTTGTCTTGTCATAACAGATGGGAGAACGGCTATCGTGAGGGGATGCGTATCTATGAGGGGAATAAAGCCCGCGCAGAACGATTGAAGAAAGAGTATTATATTAACACAAAGGAAGATGAATAAAGTTATTTTGAAAGGGAATGTCGGCCACACCCCGGAGGTCTATGACTTCAAAGATGGCGGCTCTATCGCTCGTTTCACACTTGCAACAACAGAGAGGGGATTCAAGACAAAGGATGGGAAAGAGATTGCGGAGCGGACTACTTGGCATACCGTAATAGTACGGAGGCCGGGGCTTGTTACCCTTGTCGGGAAATATGTTGAGAAGGGCGACCCGTTGCTTATTATCGGCAAGTATGAAAGCCGTAAGTACATAAATAAGGATGGAGTTGAGAAAGAGGTGTATGAAGTCAACGCGGATGAAATCGAACTCTGCAAGAAAAGCGGGGAAAAGACATACAACGATGATGACGACCTCCCTCCGGCATTTAATCTTTGATTGAAATGCAGTTCCGAGTGAAAGACTATGACAAGTCCGTACACGATTGTTGGATGGCATTGACAATCCCCCAGCCGGATGCCGATTATCTTGTTACCCCGGTTGTCATGCGGAAGGACGGGAGTTGGGCGGCTTGCAAGTATTCGATAGACCTTGATTTCAGTACGGACTATCGCGGGGACATACTAATATGTTCTGGCGCGAGCAAGCACCCACAGACACACCCACCCGGACAGATGCGCGGGCTTGTGCATCTTGATTTCGTCGAAACGACAGAGGATGGATTGTATCGGTGGGTATTTAGCGACCCCCGGAGGGTGGTAGAGTTTCCAATCAGCGGGCGTGCAGGGTTATGGAAGTATATATGTCCCAAAGGAGAGGTAACAGAATATCCAAGATTGATACGATTATAGGCAAAAAATATCACGGAATTTATAGGCGACTGAGGTTATCCTCGGTCGTTTTTCGTAAAAAAACGCAAATTTTTTCGCAAAAAGTTAAAAAAATTTTGTGGTTATAAAAATTTGTATTATATTTGCATTGTCAAAATAATTAAAACGGACTTGGCCGATACCAAGAACAATTAAAGTTTTAAAGCAATGGATAACAAAGTTTACCAAATGGTCACAGACCGAATCATTGAACAAATGCAGAACGGCATCATTCCTTGGCGCAAACCTTGGCACGGAGCAAAGGCTACCGGGGAGGATGTAGCAATCTCCTATGTTACTCGCAGGGCATACTCTCAGATTAACCAGTGGCTCTTGGGGAACAAACCTGGTGAGTGGCTTACCTTTAAGCAGATTCAAGACAACGGCGGGAAAAACAAGAAAGGGGCAAAGGGCTCCTTCGTGGTATTCTATACCAAGTATGAGTTCAAGACAAAGGATGAAGAAACCGGGGAGGAGAAACTTCACTGCATCCCTATCCTTCGCTACTACAATGTATGGCATCTTTCGCAGACCGAGGGAATCAAGAGCAAGATTGTTCCCGGTGAGGAGGTTTTGAACGATGAGCACGATGTCTTCGCCGATGAGGTTATTGAGAAATATATCGCCCGCACGGGGTTGAAATTCCATAACGACAAACCCAGCGACCGCGCTTATTATTCCCCGGTGTTTGATGAGGTGGTCGTACCGATGCCAAAGCAGTTCAGCAATATTTCCGAATACTATTCCACGACCTTTCATGAACTGACCCACTCCACGATGAAGGCCGATAGGTGCAACCGCAAGACCGAGAACGAAGGCGCATTCTTAGGAGATGAGAACTACTCCCGCGAGGAACTTGTGGCAGAGATGGGAAGCGCGATGCTTTGCTCCCGGTGCGGGATTGAGGAAGAAAAAACCTTCAAGAACTCGGTGGCATACTTGCAGAGTTGGATTAAGGCATTAAAGAACGATATGAAGATGATTGTTTGGGCAAGTTCACGGGCAGAAAAGGCGGCAGAGTTCATTTGGGGCGAAAATTAGGCGATTTCACGGCGTTTCTCCCCGAAAAGGTATAATTATATACCCCAAAGGGAGAAACCCCGCCAAAACGAAAATTTGACAAAAATAAGGGTCGGACATAATAAGTTGAACAGAGTAACGGGTTTACGAAAGTTTGATTTCTCAAAATGCCATCCGTTCGACCCTTTTAAGAAAACCAGTTTAACATTTAAAATAACAAAGCGATGAAAACAAAGAAAAACATCTACGGAATTAACCCGGAAACCGGGGAGAGATTCAAGGCACAATGGGAAGTCATTTGGCACTACATCAAGAGCAAGCCAGGACGGGGAATAACCTCGCTGGAGGCTATCAATGAGTTCGGATTCACTCGGCTTTCGGCAATCATTAAGCGAATCGAAGAAATTACCGGGTACACGGCTCGGAGGGCTGACATCTTCGTGGGCACGCGCTACGGGGGAATCGTAAGGGTACGCAGATATTGGTATGAGTAGGAGGGCACGGCAATGGAAGAACTTGTTACATCAATCGTTATAGTCTGCTTCTTTTTGGCGGTGTTCAAAATTTCAGACTACATTATCAAGCGGAGGACAGACAATGAATGATAAGATTTTAGACCGCAAAATGATTTGCCCGTCCTGCGGAGAACAAGTTGAGTTCAATAAGGATGACATCCTCACGGAGAACGACTGGCTTGATGCGACTGACATAGTGGTAAAATCCCTTCGGTGTCCCCATTGTAATACGAGGAACATTATTTCGGTCAAGGATAGACTTGGAAAGGTTACGACCTACATCAAAATTGAGCAGTTTATAGGAACTAAATCTTATAAGTAATGGAAACGACAAAACTATTTCATGTCACGTTCGTTGAAATTAGTAACGGACAGAAGCGAAGAATCGAACAAGATTGCTACGCAAGGGATAGGCAGGCGGTCATTAGTTGGTATGGGCTCAATGAGCCGGATATTATGAGTTACAGAATTGAAGAAATTTCTTAACTTTGTACGGATATTCCATTATGTTTAACTTTTAATTACACCCATTATGGATTTATTTACTCCTATTATCCTCATCACATTTGCGCTTGTTCTGCTCTCCTTTTATGTGGTAGCGAACAAGAAGGAGTGGTTTAAGCCGTTGAGTGTTTCCTTTAAGAAGCCCTATGGTCCCATCCACATCCATCTTTTCTTCTTACTTGTAATCCCTGCCTGCTTGATTGCCGGGATTGTGTTGTTGTTTGTTTAATGATGGGGGCTTCGGCCCCCTAACGTATTATGTATATGGACTACGAAAAAGCATATAAAGAAGCCCTGCAAACAATATATGCGAGGGGTGCTATGACTGAAACCGAAAGAATCAGAATGAAGGATTGGATTGCCTACCTCAAAAAGCAGAAAGAAAACTCCAAATTAGAAGATAGCTGGCATAAAGTAAAGGATTCTTTGCCTGATAACACGAGAGAAGTAATATGCAAGGATGCTATTGGTAATTTCTTTATCGGACGGTATTATAAGGGAAGCAACTCGTGGGAGGTTTCTATGTATGATGATTGTGACAAATCCAACGAAGATAATCCACCCGTGGTTATGTGGTGCGACATACCTTCCGAAAAGCAGAAAGAAGCAGAATATATCAAGCGAAATTCAAAAGAGTGGAACGCCCTTCTCGCAGAACAGTATGACAAAGGTTTTTGGAAAGGTAAAGCAGAACAGAAGCCCGCAGAGAAACTATCCAAAGAAGAATATGTAAAAAGGTTCAAGGCTCTCTGTGATGTTTATGAAGTCAAGTTGCCAGAACTTGAGTATGATATTTATCATTTGTGTAATGATTTGGCTAAACTTTCTATAGATTCTGATAAGCAGAAGCCCGCAGAAGAATCTGGAACTGCTGAACCAGATTATGGTATTTGTGATGACTATATCCCTGCATCTTTACATCATGCTCTAAAAAGACACGGGTGGTATGCCACACATATTGGAGAAAAACCAGACAAAGAAGTAATAAAGTACGTTGAAGCAACAATGGAACAGAAGCTTATTGAACCAGAACTCAAAATCCCTAACTGGGTACATGGAGGGTGGGACGATGAATATATGATTAACACTGTCATAAGCAGATACTCTCTTCATGCAGAGGTTGCAAAGAAACAGGGTAATACTCATGACTACAATCTCTCAAAAGCAATGGAGAATTGGCTACGAAATGTGGTAAAACCCTTAATTCTCGAAAAGCAGAAAGTTCAGAAGCCCACCGAGTGGAGTGAGGAGGATAAAATGAACTTGAATGGTTGTATTTGCACTCTCCATCAATATGGATATCTGACTTATGCGGATTTTCTCAAACATCTTCCCGAAAGGTTCAATCTTCAGCCAAAGCAAGAGTGGAGCGAGGAAGATATTAAGAAAATTCGCTCGGAAGAATACACCAAAGGATTCAATGATGCTGCGTTTGGTGGTAAGGCTTGGAAACCAAACAAGGAACAGATGGCATTTCTTGAGAGCCAACTTGGCTCTTATATGACACTCGGAGAGAAAAGAATACTGAAATCATTGATTGGAGACCTTAAAAAATTGATTTATATAAAGAACTCCAAAATTTAATGTAAATGATTATGATTATATGTGGTTTTGCTGGAATTGGAAAATCCTATCTTGGTAGAATGTATCCAAGATTTATGGATTTAGAATCTACGCCATTTGAGAAAGATTGGGAGAGATATGCTAAATGTGCTATCCATTACTCTAATCAAGGATATTGTGTACTTGTTTCTTGTCACATTGAACTTCGTAAGAAACTGAAAGAGATACTTGGACATGATTATTGTTTTCATTGTATCACAGTATTTCCAGACAAAGAGAATAAAGAGTATTATAAGGAACTCTACAAGAAGCGTGGTAATACTGAACGATTCATTGAAAATCTATCAGAAAATTGGGATAAGTATCACGAATCTTTTATTGGAGAGAATGTCGCGATTCTGCATAACGAAGAAACTCTTGAACACTGGATACTACGTGTAGAATCAAGAAGTGATGCTGCTTGTTTCTTTTGCAACTATGATGAATGTCCGGTAGGACAAAACGACAAGCCTTATTGTAAGAGCCCCTTAACTGTTTTTGCAAACATTATTAAAGAAAATCAGGATGTAATAAATGAGCGTAAAGAATATGTTGAGCGTGGTTGGTATGATGTAGCACAAGTTCAGAAGCCCGCAGAGTGGAGCGAGGAAGATGATAAGATGTTGGTGAGACTATTAGAATCTATTAGCATGGCAAACGATTACGAGGAAATGCGTAATTGGCTATTGCCAAAACTCAAATCCCAACCGAAACAAGAAAAAGAGTTTTACAAAGATGGTTTTGAAACCGCAAGGCGTACAATGGCAATAGCATTTATGCAATATCTTGATGAGAATAGGCCAAATGGAAAGATGTGCTTATCAAATGGTGAATGCGAAGATATTGAACATGCTTTTTTCATTGGAGATTGGGAGAAGATTATGCGGTATGTCGAAAAGTATCAGCCTCATTGGAAACCCAGCGAGGAGCAGATGGAGGTGGATTTGGATAAGTTTGCCGAAAAGATAGATGCTTATAAGGCAAGGCACAGCTACCCGGAAAGTGTTTCAGTCAAGGGTGCTATGGCTTTTATGGCGAGGATGTTCTATCAGTATCCAAATGCGGCGAGACAGTGGTATGAGCAACTGCCAAAGGCTACAATGGATTAACGCAAGAAAGGAGGAAATCAAATGAAATTCTAAAACTTATGAAGAAAGAAGATATTATTAAATCAATCGTTCGTGATGTGAAGGATTACCGATTCACGCACGAAGAATTGATGCGAATGTCCAAGAAGGAACTCCTACAATACTATCCGCAGTTCATCGAATCTCAGAGATTCTCGGAGATGCACAACCAGCACCAAGGAAATAGCGAAATGACAAAGGAAAAAGCAATCATTGCAGTTCTCGAAAAACGCAAAGAGTGCGTAGAGAAAGCAATGAAAATAATAAGAGCAACGGGCTCGGTATGTATGTATAATTATCTTGAAGGAAAGAGAGAGGGATACATTCAGGCCATTTCCCTTTTGAATGAAAGAGAAGAATCAATTCTTATAGAACTTTAGAGCGAATAATGTTAAAGGAAAATATATAGAAACATTATGACACAGGAAGAAAAACAATTATTGATTAAAGACCTTTGCGCAAGGTTACCTTATGGAGTAAAGGTTAAGAATGTTAAAAATAATTTTGACATAAATATTTTTAATCACAATGTCGAAGAAATAAAATTTCTTATAGAAGAATATAACATCAAACCCTATCTCCGCCCAATGTTAAGTATGACCGAGGAAGAAAAGAAAGAATATGATGAAATATCGGGACAAGTAAAGACATTCTATGGTAGAGAAGCAGAGTCACATGAATGCGCAAAATTGACTGATTGGCTCAACGCTCATCACTTCGATTTTCGCAATCTCATCGAAAAGGGTTTAGCTATAGATTGTACAAACTTAAACATCTACTAAAATGGAAGAATGGAAAGATATATCAGGATATGAAGGGCTATACCAAATTAGCACCACTGGTATCAGCAAAACATTGGACGAACTGATGGAAGAGATTAAGCGGTATTACTCCGAGAACTTCGCATATATAACAAGCGACCAGCCAACATTGTCAATACTGACGAACATTGCTCGACACTTCTACGAACTTGGACTTAATGCAGGAAAGGAGGAGTAAGACATGGGTGATTATATCTTTAGTTTCAAGATTGGAAAAGTAGAGTTCGGAATGCGTCGTGATTTCTGTTGGTGGTTTAACAACGGATACACAAGGCAGTTTATGTGGTGGTATGTTTATATTGATTAATGCAAAATCAATCAGCGATGAACGAAGGAGATACAATAGTGATTGAACTCGGCGTAGAACTCTCACAAGATGAATATGATGAAGTTGTTGCATCAGTTGTAGCATTTATGAATGCAAGATGGCCGCAGTTTTCAAAAAATGTTTTTGCTAAATCGTAAAATAATAAATAATGAACTTTGTGGAAGGGCCGGGGAGAAATCCCCGGCTTTTCTTTTACCTACTGGCAGAAAAAAGAAAGAATTTTTCTTTTAAAAGAAAAAAATCCTACCTTTGCAATCAGGGAGGCCACGGGACGGCCAAAAGAAGCCGTTTCTCGGACTTTCTCGCAGAAGATAATAAATTATATTATCAAACACAGAACTGCGACTACAACGAAAATCTCAATAAAATAACAAATGGAACAAATCTACAATCAAATGGTAATGCGTCCACTTGATGAACTGCATTTCCACCCGTCAAATCCAAGAGACCACTCGGACGAGAGCGTCAAGAAACTCGCTGAATCAATCAAGGAAGACCCTACTTATTTTACCGCACATCCAATCCTTTTGAGTGACCGCACCGGGGAACTCGTTATAATTGGTGGAGAAGGAAGATGTCGTGCCGCGAGGTATATTGGTATGACAGAAGCACCGACATTCCTTTTTGAGAATCTGAGCGAGGAGGATGAAATTAGAATCATGCAGAAGGATAACACACACTCCGGAAAGTGGAATGAAGTCAAACTGCAGGAGTTATTGAAAACATGGGGAGGTGCGAAGATGGTCGCTTGGAGCCCAAACGTAAATTGGAATATTTCCAAACCGAAGGAGGAAAAGGAACGGCTTGATAGTAAATACTCTGATAATGTTGGTACTATTATTTATGAGCCGAAACAAGTTGAGCATACAATCGAAGAACTCTATGATATGACGACAGAGTTTGATGAGATGGTGGCCGCCATCGAAAATACTGAACTTCGTAAGATGCTTGAAATCCGTAAGGCGTGGTTTTGTAACTTCAATTTCGCAAAGATTGCTGACTATTATGCCTATCAAGCAACCGCAAAAGAGCAGAGGGTATTTGAACGGCTCGGACTTGTTCTCCTTGACAGAGACCAACTGATTGAAAATGGATTTGCCGAAATCATAAAGGACTTCACCGATGAAACTCTCCACTGAGGACTTCCGTCTATTAAATACGATTTACATTATTTCCAAAGGAAGGCCGGAATGCCTTACCGCAAGAACACTTACTGAGCTTAATTATCCCGGTGAGTGGTTTATTGTATGCGGGAATAATGATGAGACACTTGACATCTACAAGAAGAGATGGGGCGAAGATAGGGTAATCGTTTTTGATTGGTATGAAGAAATCAAGGAAACTGACACCCTTGACAACTTCGGATTTACGCGTATGCCATCCGGGGCTGTTCCAGTCCGTAACGCGGTTATTAGAATATCAAGAGAGAGGGGAGAGAAACGGCATTGGCAGTTGGATGACGATTATCGCTCATTTCGACTAACGGATACTGATTTCGTTCATAAATCAAAGAT
>CALFGU010000172.1 GCA_937877685.1 uncultured Prevotella sp. | reverse complement strand
CAGGTCGACTGCCGAGAGGGCAAACGCATAGACATCCTTACGGCAGTTGCGTACCGAAAGCTCCTTGATGCGGGCAACCTCGGCTGCAACCTCCGCATCGCTCAATGCAGGGGCAAATTCCTGTAGTTTTGCTTTATATTCCATAATATAATATAGTTTTTTATCTCTCCGTCACTGCGAGGTTTATTAAAACCCCGCAATGGCGAAAATGAAATTTGTGGGATTCTTTACTCGATGCCTCGTACATGCTTCTCCCAAGCCCAAGCCGAGCGGAGAGTGTCGTCGAGCGAGCGCTCTGCCTTCCAGCCGAGCTCCTCGTTTGCGTGTGCGGTATCGGCCCAAATCATTACAACATCGCCCGGACGGCGTGGTGCAACCTTGTAGTTGAGCTTCAACTCGTTTACACGCTCGAAGGTATTTACCAACTCCAATACCGATACTGCACGACCCGTGCCAACATTGAAGATCTCGTAACCCTCTTTGCACTTGTCGTCGATCATGCGCTGGATAGCAACAACATGCGCCTTTGCCAAGTCTACAACATCGATGTAGTCACGCAAGCACGAACCATCAGGTGTGTTGTAGTCGTCGCCGAATACCGAGAGGCACTCACGAACGCCTGCAGCGGTCTGGGTGATGAATGGAACGAGGTTCTGAGGTACACCACGAGGCAACTCGCCGATGAGTGCCGATGGGTGAGCACCAATTGGGTTGAAGTAGCGGAGCAAAATCGCCGAGATAGGAGCACCACTCTTCACAAAGTCTTGTACGATTTCTTCGTTGATAGCCTTTGTGTTACCATAGGGGCTTTCTGCCTGCTTAAGAGGAGCATTTTCGGTAACGGGGAGGTTTTCGGGGTCGGGCTGACCGTAAACGGTGCAACTTGAAGAGAAGATAATACCCTTAACGTTGTACTTAGGCATCAACTTGAGGAGGTTGATGAGCGAAACAATGTTGTTTTCGTAGTACTTCAAAGGTTGTTCTACACTTTCGCCTACTGCCTTAGAAGCAGCAAAGTGAATGATACCTTCGATGCCGGGATACTTCTGGAAAACAGCTTCGAGCTTGGGATAGTCACAGCAATCTACTTCTTCGAAAGCAGGGCGGATGCCTGAAATCTTTTCGATGCCGTCAACAACATCTGCCTTAGAGTTTGAAAGGTTGTCGATGATAACTACATCGTAACCCGCTGCTTGAAGTTCAACAGTTGTGTGTGAACCAATAAAACCAGTACCACCGGTTACCAAAATTGTCTTTTTCATAAATGTATTTGGTTAGGTTAATGTGAATCACTTGCGAAATTACAAATAATTTATGAGAAGAGTATTAACAAAGGTTAATATTTTTTTATAATTGTGTGTATGTGTGTGTGAAGTGTGTCTAATGAGTGTGTGCAGACACCTAAAACGCCTTCGTTCCGTCAAGAAATTACGCTTAAATCTTTGATTTTTCAACTAAAATAGGCAAAAGTTAAAAAAAGTTAATTTTTATGCTTCTGTTTCGAAAGAAGCACGTAATTTTGCCGATGTAATTCAGATTTCCGACTCTCGGATACCTGAATTGTGGCACATTCACTAATCAAACAATCTTTTCCAACAAGCAGGGGCGCAAAAGCGAGTCCCTTGCTGACATTTTACCTTCGCATAGGGTAAGATGATTGTGAGTGAAGGGTCTGCCGAGATGGCAGATCCTTTTTTAAGAGAAACAAGCGCTCTAATCAGAGCATTGTTGCCATAAACAGGGGATGTCTTGCTCATGAGTAGGTTAGTTCCGTTCCCTGTTTCAAGTTTTTTCATAAAATTTGGGAGCGTCTGCCGTGAGGCACACGCTCTATTTTTTTTACCTCATTCCATCCCGATTTCCCCGCTTAAAATCCGCATAAAAATTAAGTCTCAAAGAGTTGAAATTCTTTGAGACTTAATTTAAACTATTTGAGACTTAATTTTTCCTATAATACATATAATTTTGATGGTCAAAATTTGTATGTAAAATATGAGGGATGATGGGTTATTTCCATGTCCATTCAAAGCGCTCAATGTCTTCTTCAATAAGTTGTGAGCCGCTTTGTACTTCAATAATCTTTAGGTCGGTTGTGGCCCTTACGGCGTGGCGTTGTTCAGCCTTTATGAGCGCTACGTCTCCACGGCGAACGGTGCGTTGCACATCGTCAATAACGAGTTCGCCTTCGCCATCCACAAAGGTCCAAAGTTCATCGCGGTGGTGGTGGATTTGATAACTGATGTTTTTACCTGCTGTGATGCAGAGGAGTTTCGTAAGTGCGCGAGCGCCGTCGGGGAAGGTAAGGTTGGAGATGACTTTATAACTTCCCCAACGTCGTTCTTCATACATGGGGCGCACTTCCAGTTGGTCAACATTATGCTTGATGGTTCCGGAAATGTCCTTTCTGCTGACAAGGATGCCGTCGTTGGTGGCGGCAACAACCATGTTGTGTGTACCAACGCAGAGTAGGGGTTGGTCGAGTTCATTAATGATGTGTGTGTTGACAACATCGCGCCCAATCATGACGTTACCCATCGTGCTGAGGTCCGTTTCTTCAAGCAGAGAGTTCCACGAACCGAGGTCTTTCCACTTTCCGCCATAGCGCACAACGGCAAGGTCAGTTTCTTTTTCAATAACCATTCTGTCGAAACTGAGTTTGGGCAGTTCGGAATAGCGTGAGTAGAGGTCGGCATAGGTAGTTGCTTGAAGTTGTGCTTGAGCAATGTCAAGCATATCGCCTAATCTAAAGACAAATACGCCAGCATTCCATAGCGCTCCCTGAGTGATGAGCGTGCGTGCAATTTCGGGTTCTGGCTTTTCATAGAAACGTATCACCTTGCTATGCGCTTCGGGATTCGTGGGGTCAGAGGGCGTTTCGGCAAAGATATAACCATAGCGCGTGAAAGGCGTTTCAGACGTGGGGCGAATGCCGAGAAGTCCGAATTTTGCCTTGCGCTCTTCTACAATCTTTATGGTGCGACGTAGGGCAGTGTAATATTCATCGCCGACAAAACTATCGCAGGGCATGACCATGATAATTTCATCGCGGCAGGCGTGTTGCTGTTCGCTCAAATAGAGGGCAGAAAGCGCGATTGCGGGAAGTGTGCCTCTGTGTTCGGGTTCGGTGATGAATTGAATGTTGCCCTGGATTTGGTTGCAGAGTTGGTCTTTTTGTGCCAAACTTGTTGCGAAGTTTATATTTTCACCCAATCCTTGCTCGTTGAGTTGGCGCACAACGCGTTGCACCATCGATTCACGCCCGCCTTGAGGAGCGGGAAGAAGTTGTAGGAATTGCTTGGCGCGGGTGCCGTTTGAGAGTGGCCAAAGGCGTTTGCCCGAACCACCGGAAAGTAAAATTATTTGCATAAGTGGGCGTTGTTTTTCAATTATGAGAACGAGAGAAGTGCTAAAAAATTGTTCTCGCCGAACAAAAGTACACAAAAATAGTTTATTTCATGTGAATGAACCATGAATTTACCTTAATTTTGTGGCGTAAATATTTATAAACTATGAAGAAAACGATTTTATTGTCATTTCTTTTCACTTTCATTACAGGGTTAGGGGCGCAACCCAACTTTGTTGTGGGAAAGAAATACGCCATTCAGTGTGATTACTATCAATCAGGTTCCGTGTCGCTTGGGGCATATCATGATGTGCTGCCTTTCGTGTATTACATGTCTGAAGAAGATATTCCCGATGATGGATATTGGTATATCGACAAAGATGAAGAGGGGTATTACACGTTTAAAAACGCGGTGTCAATGCAATACCTTGTCTATGATTCCCAACGCGTAGAACTCCAAAAGAAGGGTTTGAATCTTGCCTCCTCGGCATCGAGTCTTTCCGCAAAGTGGAACATTCAACCTCTTGATGCGGGCGGTTATTTTATTCAGAGTGTAGAAAATCCAAGTCAGTATTTCAACTTGCGTGTAGATGGTACGAATTTGGTGGGTACCTATGCTGGATATAACAGCAGTAATGGCGTATTTACCTTCGTTGATGCTGATGGAAAAGAAGTGGAAGGTGGTTCTTCTGATACTTCAACGGATTTTGGTCAACCCATTGAGGGAGAGTCTGGTGTGACCCAGGATGGCTACTATTGGGAACGCACAGGATTGGTAAACCTTCCCTTTGTAGCATCCACTTCAAGCGATCCTATTCTTTACAAAATTCGCAATGTGCGTTCGGGTAAGTATTTGGTAAACAAAGAGGATAAGTTGTATCAAAATTCTGAGGATGGCACACGATTCTATTTCCGTAAGAATGGTGAAGGTTACTCTATCTTTACAGAAGATGGGAAATATATCATGACAAATTACCCAACAGATAACGAACCTCTGTTATTAAAGAAAGGGTCGAGCGTTACAGGTACAAACTATTGGGGATTTGCGTTTTATGACCAGTATCAATATCCAGGTTATACAATAGAAAAGCTTACTCAGCGCCCTGTGTATGACAACGGTGATTATTGGTGGCAAGAGCCTCAGATTACGAACGGACAATCAGCGTATATCCATTGGAATGATTACAATCAAAATTACATTTGTCTATATGATATGTACGACCCAGGGGCTACCTTTGTTTTCTATTCCTCTGACGACCGTCATGCCAAGTATTTGATGGAAAACGGTGTGGTGTTGCCGGGTGTTGAACTTATGGGTTTCCGCACCTTCATTGACACGTTGCGCATCAATGATAAAGAACTTATTTATGATGAAACTGATGCTATATATGTGGCTACGGCAACGCTTGATGCCTATCAAACGGGCACTTTTGCCCCGCGCTTGCATTTCGTTTCAAAAGTGTCAGATGCTGAATATGAAATGCGTATTGATGGTGTTGCTCCCAATGATGAAGGTGTTGTGACGTTAGAGAATTTTGATTGCTCCATATCCCACACCTTGAATCTATATAAGAATGGAGTGGAGATTGAAAATGCTCCTATCCGTTTTACGTATCTCAACCTCGTTGAGGTAAATTACCCCTCTTGTAATGGTTCGTATTATACTCCAGGTACTATCCGTGTGACACAAGCTAACGTTGCTGGTTATGACTCCATATATACAGCCGCTTATCGTTATCGTGGAGCAACGGCGCAAGGATTTGAGAAGAAAAGTTATGCCGTGAAGCTCTATGAAAAAGATGGAGTGACTTCAAAAGATGTAGAGTTCCTTGGTTTGCGAGATGATAACAACTGGATTCTTGATGCAATGGCGGTTGACAAAGCGTGTATGCGTAATCGTGTAAGTACTGACCTTTGGAACGACTTTGCAACTCCTCCTTATCATAAAGCAGCTGGTTATGAAAAGAAAGCTCGTCATGGAACAAGAGGTGAATTTGCAGAAGTCTATCTTAACGGAAGGTATTACGGCATCTATTGCCTGACCGAAAAGATGGACCGTAAGCAATTAAAATTACGCAAACTTGAAGAACCTACAGATGGTTCAAAACCCATTATTCATGGAACGCTTTATAAGTCTTCACAATGGAGTTATGAAGTGCTTATGGGACATGAAATAGATGTTAAATCTTATCCCAAGACGGCACCACGTAGTTATAGCAATACTAATTATAGCGAAACCTGGGCTGAGTATGAAATTAAGTATCCCGATTGGGAGGAAGAACCTATTGATTGGGCGCCACTTTGGAATGCCGTTAATTTTGTAGCAACTACTAATGATGTTGCCTTTGGAGAAAACTTCCACACCTACTTTGATGTTGCAAACATTACGGATTACTACCTCTTCATCGAGCTTATGCTTGCCACGGACAACCACGGCAAAAACATGTTCTTCTATAACTATGACCAACATCTCGATAATGAAGAATTGAGACAACGTATTGGTGTAGCGCCTTGGGACCTTGACGGAGCATGGGGACGTCGGTGGGATGGTTCAAGCAGTATCTGTGTGCCTAAACAAGATTTCACAACCTTCCTTTGGGATTACGAACATGGCACACATACACTCTTCCATCGCATGAATCGTAATTCCTCCTTGGGATGGAAAAGCGAACTCGCTGCCCGATATGCAGAACTCCGTCAGACCTATTTTACAGAAGAATCACTCACCGAACGATTCCAACAATATGCTGACTTATTCCAATCCAGCGGTGCTGTAGGTAGAGAAGAAAAACGTTGGAAAAAATACCATTCAGACATCCTTGGAGACGTTGAATACATTAAGGAATGGATTGCTGACCGCTTTGAATACCTTGACGAGCAATATGGTTATGTTGCTCCTGACGGTGTTGAGCATGTAACTTTGAACCATCTTTCCGTAAGTGGTACAGAAGGAGGCATCCTTATTAATGCTGTCGCTCCACAAACTCTTCGCATTTACGCTACAAATGGACAACTGCTTCGCACAACTTCCGTTGCCGCAGGTGTAACAAAGATTCCTAACATGCAGAAGGGAGTATATATTGTGAATGGTATAAAAGTTATTGTGAGATAACTTGATGTTTGATTTTTTATAGGAGTGCTCACTCGTTTACTTATATCCCCATGCCTTGAAGCGTGGGGATTTTTTATAAGTTGGTGTCACAATCATAAAAATACAACACGGCAACAAGCGTGTCCTTGAATGCGCTTGTTGCCGTGTTGTAATATTTAATAATTTGCGGGGATTTAGTAACTACGTGCTACTACTACGCGTGCTACGGCGGGTTTGCCACTCACCATATCTACGCCAAGGTCTGATTGATCATAACCATAGGGTACACAACGGATAGTAGCTTGTGTGTCTGCCTTAATTTGCGCTTCGGTTTCTTCTGTTCCGTCCCAAGGGCAGAGGTAGAATCCACCATTCTTTACCTTTGACTTAAATTCTTCGTAGTCATTGCAGATGTGAACATTTTCGTCAAGGCGCTTCTTTGCCTTGTCGTAGATGTTTTGTTGCATTTCCGCAAGAAGTTGCTTGATGTATTCTTCAATACCTTCGAAGGGAAGTGTTTGTTTTTCAAGTGTGTCGCGACGCATAAGTTCAACGGTGCCGTTTTGAAGGTCACGACCACCCATTACGATACGTACGGGTACACCCTTGAGTTCATAGTCAGCAAATTTGAATCCGGGACGCTTGTTGTCAGCATTGTCATACTTCACACGGATGCCCATTGCTTGAAGACGCTGTGCGAGACCACCGAGTTTTTCATCGAAAGCAGGGAGTTCGTCACCCTTATAGATAGGTACGAGCACCACTTGAATGGGAGCAAGTGCGGGAGGAAGGACAAGTCCATTGTCGTCAGAGTGAGTCATGATAAGTGCACCCATAAGGCGAGTACTAACGCCCCAACTTGTTGCCCAAGCATATTCGAGTTGGTTTTCTTTATTCACGAACTGAACGTTGAAAGCGCGTCCGAAGTTCTGACCGAGGAACTGTGACGTACCGCTCTGAAGTGCTTTGCCGTCCTGCATCATGGCTTCAATAGTATATGTGTCAAGCGCTCCTGCGAAACGTTCTGTTGCGCTCTTTACACCACGAATTACAGGTACCGCCATTACGTCGCGAGCAAAGTCGGCATAAACGTCAAGCATTTGCTTTGCACGTGTTTCTGCTTCTTCCTTTGTAGCATGAGCGGTGTGTCCTTCCTGCCAAAGGAATTCGCTGGTGCGGAGGAAGAGGCGGGTGCGCATTTCCCAACGCATAACGTTACACCATTGGTTGCAACACAAGGGGAGGTCACGCCATGAATGAATCCAGTTGCGGAATGTGTTCCAAATGGTTGTTTCTGAGGTGGGACGAATGATGAGTTCTTCTTCCAACTTAGCAGCAGGGTCAACAACAACGCCATCGCCATCAGGATTTGCCTTGAGGCGGTAGTGAGTTACTACGGCGCATTCCTTAGCAAAACCCTCTACATGTTCAGCCTCCTTTGAGAGGTATGATTTGGGAATAAGCATGGGGAAATATACGTTTTGCACACCTGTTGCCTTGAAGCGGTCATCAAGTGCACGCTGAATATTTTCCCAAATGGCATAACCATAGGGTTTGATAACCATACATCCACGTACGTCAGCTTGCTCTGCGAGGTCGGCCTTCACTACGAGTTCGTTGTACCACTTCGAGTAGTCTTCACTACGCTTTGTGAGGAAAGAAAGTTCTTTTGCCATATTTGTTATGATGTCATTTATATAAATTTCGATTTAATATGTTACTTCAAAACACTTGGTTTTATAAGAAGTGCAAAATTAAGCATTTTTTAATATCTATCCAATTAAGTTTGCATTATTGACAAAAATATTTTGAAGTAATTGCTGAGAGTGTTAAATTTGCATGTTGAAAACACCTATTTATTAATTTAAACACATTTATTATGAAAGTTTCAAAAATTAGCGTTCTCGCTCTCTGCGGTTTGTTGTTGCTTCCCAGTTGTGCATCAATGTCAAACACAGCAAAGGGTGGTTTGATTGGCGGTGGCGGTGGTGCTGCAGTTGGTGCTCTTATTGGTGCACTTATAAACAATGGTAAGGGTGCTGCAATCGGTGCAGGTATTGGTGCTGCTGTAGGTACTGGTGCTGGTGTGTTAATCGGCAACAAGATGGACAAGGCGAAGAAAGCAGCTGAAGCAATTCAGGGAGCAGAGGCAGAAATTATGACAGACGCTCAGGGCTTGAGTTATGTAAAGGTAACTTTTGATTCAGGTATTCTCTTTACATCTGGTAAATCAAATTTGACAACAACAGCAAAGAGTTCGCTCAATACATTTATGACAAATGTGTTGACTTATGATATGGACCTTGCTATTGTTGGTCACACAGATAATGATCCTTGGAAGGGTTATACTGCAGCTCAGAGTGTTGCGAAGAATCAAGTGCTTTCAGAACAGCGTGCTCAGAGCGTAAGCACTTATTTGATTAATTCTGGTGTATCTTCTTCACAGATTAAGTATGTTGTTGGTAAGGGTCAAGACATGCCCGTTGCAAGCAATGCCACTGCTGCAGGTAAGGCAGAAAATCGTCGTGTCGAAGTATATATCTTGCCAAGTCAGCAGATGATTGAAAGTGCAAATGCTGGTACGTTGAAGTAAAACAGCATTACATTGCAATAAACCTGTTGAGGTCATACTTTGTGTGAAGTGTGACCTCAATTTAGTAAAGAGGAGCGAGTAGGGGGGGAGCGAGTAACTCCACTGCGGAAAACGAAAAATAGTCGTTGTACTTTTATTCTATAAACCTATATTTATGGCGATTCCATATTTAGACATACAAAACCTTACGAAGCGCATTGGCGACTTAGTGCTGTTTGAAAATATCTCGTTCTCACTTGCAGAAGGAGAGCGAGTAGGGATTATTGCGCGTAATGGTGCAGGAAAAAGTACATTATTAAACGTTATCTCTGGCAAGGAGGATTATGAGTCGGGAGAGATTATTTTTCGCAACAATCTGCGCATAGGTTATTTGGAACAAACGCCTCAGTTTAATCCCGAAGACACCGTGCTGACAGCCGTTTCGCAATTCAGTGAGAGCATTCTTGGAGGCACCGATTATACGGATGAAGATGCGTCACACATTTCTGCCAAACAGATTTTGACAAAGTTGCAAATCACGGAGTTTGACAAGCCCGTTGGTCTGCTTTCTGGCGGACAATTAAAGCGTGTGGCGCTTGCTCGTGTGTTGCTTTCCAATCCTGATTTGCTTATTCTTGACGAACCTACCAATCATTTGGATTTAGAAATGATTGAATGGTTAGAGGGCTATTTGCGCAGAAATGTGCGTTCGTTGCTTATGGTCACTCACGACCGCTATTTCCTTGACCGTGTCTGCAATGAAATTTTGGAAATTGAGGATAAGACGCTTTATTCCTATCAGGGAAATTACGCCTACTATCTTGAGAAACGCGACGAGCGCATCGCCGTGACCAATGCCAACATACAGCGTGCGAACAACTTATATCGCCGAGAGTTAGAATGGATGCGTCGCACCCCTTCTGCTCGAACGGGAAAGTCGCGCTCAAGAAAAGAAGCATTTTACGAGTTGGAGCAACAAGCACGCCGAAGACAGCAAGAGCGCACCGCCCGATTAGACATCAAGAGCGGGTATATAGGTTCAAAGATTTTTGAGGCAGAATATGTCAGCAAGGCTTATCCTTCGGTAAAAATCTTAGACCATTTTTATTACAACTTCTCGCGTTATGAGAAAATGGGCATTATTGGGAATAATGGAACGGGAAAAACGACGTTCCTCAAACTCCTTCTCGGGATGGAGCGTCCAGACGAGGGGCGATTCGTTGTGGGCGAGACCGTCAGATTCGGTTATTTCTCACAGCAAGGCATGGAGTTTGACAATCAAATGAAGGTGATTGATGCCGTCCGCAAATATGCCGAGACGGTTGACCTTGGTGGTGGGCGCTCACTCACGGCCATGCAATTTCTGAATCATTTCTTATTCCCCCCTGCTCGTCAACAAGATTATGTGTATAAACTTAGCGGTGGCGAACGTCGAAGGTTGTACCTGTGCACTGTGTTGATGCAAAATCCCAACTTCTTGATTCTTGACGAACCCACCAACGACCTTGACATTGCCACGCTCAATGTGCTTGAAGATTATCTTGCCGACTTCCGAGGGTGTGTCATTATTGTTTCTCACGACCGCTATTTTATGGATAAAGTAGTCGATCATCTGCTTGTGTTTAAGGGAAATGCAGAAATAGATGACTTCCCTGGCAACTACACACAATATCGCGAAATGCCCAAGGAAGACACTCCCCAACCTCAGAACCTCAGAACCTCCCAACCTCAGAACCTCCTAACCTCAGAACTTCCCAACGCTAAACCAACGCTTCGCCGTCCCAAGTTGTCATTTAAAGAAAAGCAAGAGTTAGCACAATTGGAGAAAGAAATTGAACAATTGGAGGAGGAAAAGAAACAAATAGAAACCGCCCTTTGCAGTGGCAATCTGTCTGTAGATGAACTCACCTCGCTGAGCAAGCGCCTTCCCGAACTGAATGACATTATCGAAACAAAAACCCTCCGATGGATGGAACTCGAGGCAGTTGAAAATGGGTGAATCCTTGAACGGTAAATGGTGAATGGTGAATGGTGAACGGTGAAAGGGACCATGCGGAGTGACAGCCATAATCGTTAACCGTTCCCCGTTCCCCGTTCCCCGTTAATCGTACACCATTCACCGTTAACCGTTCCCCGTTCACCTTTCCCCGTTAACCGTTTAATGTTCCCTCATAACTATGCTTCCACTTGCAGAACGCTTGCGTCCGCAGACGCTCAATGATTACATAGGCCAGCAACACCTCGTAGGTGAGGATGGAGTCTTGCGACGAATGATTGATTCGAAGCGCATCTCGTCATTCATCCTTTGGGGCCCTCCAGGGGTTGGAAAAACAACATTAGCCAAAATCGTGGCTTCAACAATTGACGTGCCTTTCTATACACTCTCTGCAATCAATTGCGGAGTGAAAGACGTGCGTGAGGTCATTGAGCGCGCACGCACCAATCGCTTTTTCTCAGAGCAAAGCCCCATCCTCTTTATTGACGAAATCCACCGATTCTCAAAAGCCCAACAAGACTCCCTGCTCGGTGCCGTTGAGAATGGAACAGTCACGCTCATCGGCGCCACAACGGAAAATCCCTCCTTCGAGGTCATCCGCCCCTTATTGTCACGATGCCAAGTTTATGTGCTTGAAAGCCTTAATAAAGAAGAGTTGCTACAACTTATGCAAATGGCGCTACAGCGCGACCTCCTTCTTCGTGAGCGAAACATAGTGATTAACGAACACGAAGCCCTTTTCCACTTTAGCGGAGGCGACGCACGAAAGTTGCTAAACATCCTTGACCTCCTTACAACAGCTCACACCGCAGGGGAGCAATTGGTCATTACCAATGACCTTGTCTATCGCGCCCTGCAACAAAATCCCCTGGCATACGACAAAAACGGCGAACAACATTACGACATCATCTCCGCCTTCATCAAGAGCATCCGCAGCGATATCATCTGCATGGTGGATAACTGCTACGGCGAGTTTGTTGAGATTATCGAGCCCAGCGATCTGGGCGCAGATATGATCGTCGGTTCCCTGATCAAGAATCCGGGCGGCGGTCTCGCTCCCATCGGCGGCTATATCTGCGGCACGCAG
>CALFGU010000171.1 GCA_937877685.1 uncultured Prevotella sp. | reverse complement strand
CTTCCTTAATGTACTTACCCTCAGCATTTGCTTCCTGAAGCGCGAGTTTGCACACCGTAGAGCGAGGATTGGCCATGTAGATGTTCATCACGCTTTGATGGCGGTTGAGCGTTACGATGGCCAACTTTTCAGGGTCGCTTGTAAACTTGATGCGGGGGATATACCCATCCTTTTCCAAGGGGAGTTGCATTTCGTTGATACGGCGACTTTGGATGTCGAAGGTCAAGACCTTGACATCGGCATTTTGCGCTCCAGCAACGGGGTACTTGTAGGCATAAGCGCCGGGGTAGTCCGTGTTTTGCGTGAGCGCAGGAGCTGCGCCTTGATACATAGTCATGCTATAGACGGGCACCTTGCTCTCATCGTAGCGCACCCATGCAAGCATCTTGCTATCTGCAGAGAAGTCGAACGAGCGGTTGGTTGAAAATTCTTCTTCATTCACCCAGTCGGGGATACCGTTGAGCACTTCGTTGAACTTACCGTCTTTCGTAATCTGACTTTCAGAGTTTCCGAAGAGCAACTTGACGAGGAAGAGGTTGTTGTCACGCACGAATGCTATGAGATTACCGTCGGGCGAGAAGAGGGGTACTTGTTGAGGTCCGCCATCGGAGAGCGCTTCGAAGGTCTTGTTTTCAACGCTATAGATATAATGCACCGCTGTGTAAGAGTGGCGATAGATAGACTTTGTCTGTGTGCGCAGGAGGATGCGGCTTTCATCGGGCGACATGGTGTAACCGTCAATGGCTTGTAACTTTACGGGACCACGCGCTTGGTTAACGTCGAAGACGACGCCCACTTCCTTGCCCGTCTTAAACGAGCGACGGATGATGCGCTTGTGGTCGGGCGAAAGTTGCGTGTAAGTCTCGCCATCGTTCATGGGGTTAACGCCATAGATGTATTGTGGAGAATAGACTCCGTTGGTGATGTCTCGAAGGCTGAGCGCTTCTGACGATTCCGCCGTAGCGCTTGCACATGTGAGCATCATCAACGCCGAGATAAAGAATGACTTGATTTTCATAGTGAGGTATGGAATGAATAGTTGGGGTTATCGAATAAACAGGAGTTCACGATATTTTGGGAGGGTCCACATGTCGTCTTCAACGATGAGTTCGAGTTCGTCAATGTGCTGGCGAATGCTTTGTGGACCGTCAATATAGGGCGCCACTTCGTCGTGGTAGGCAATGGCTCTTTCACGAACGTCGGTAATGCGATTGATGCGTTTGCGCGTCTCAATCATTTCGTTTACCTTGGTCACAATCATGTGAGCGTGATGGTTGATCTTCTCTACCAATCCCACGTTGTAGGCGGTGAGTTCCGTAACCTTTTCGGCGGGGAAGCAACTTTGAATTTTGAGAATGTTATCGACGAGCACGCTTTGGTACTTGGTAGCCACGGGGATGATGTGGTTCATACAGATGTCGCCCAATACGCGCGATTCAATCTGCACCTTCTTGAAGTAGGTTTCCCACTTGATTTCGTTTCGCGCTTCCAGTTCCGCCTTAGTCATGATGTTCATTCGCTCAAACATTGTTACGGATGCGGCATCAAGGTAGCGGTCGTAAACGAGTGGGGTAGAACCTTCGCAATCCAATCCACGCTTAGCGGCTTCTACGCGCCATTCATCAGAATAGCCATTGCCGTCAAAATGGATGGGGCGACAGATTTTGATGTCCTCTCTTAACACTTGAAGAATGGCGCTGATCTTAGCTTCGCCCTTGTTTAAAAGTGTGTTCACGCGTTCGTTAAAATCGGTGAGCGCCTCCGCTACGGCTGCATTGAGCGCAATCATTGTGCTGGCGGGGTTAGCGCTAGAACCTGTGGCGCGGAATTCAAAGCGATTGCCTGTAAAGGCAAAGGGAGACGTGCGGTTGCGGTCGGTGTCGTCAACGCTGAGTTCGGGAATCTGAGGCACGTCAAGGCGTACGGCATGTTTGCCCTCCATTTGGAAGAGTTCGTCATTCGTGGCATGCTCAATCTTATCCAGAAGTTCGGAAATCTGTGAACCCAAGAAACTTGAAATAATCGCAGGAGGCGCTTCGCAAGCTCCAAGGCGGGGAGCATTGGTGGCGCTCATAATTGAGGCCTTCAGCACACCGTTATGGCGGTATACCCCCAAAAGAGTTTCTACGACAAAGGTAATAAAGCGAAGGTTGTCCTCAGGCGTCTTACCTGGAGCGTGAAGAAGGATGCCATTGTCCGTTACGAGCGACCAGTTGTTGTGCTTACCGCTACCATTGATTCCAGCAAAGGGCTTTTCGTGAAGCAAGCATCTGAAACCGTGCTTGCGTGCCACCTTGCGCATGAGCGACATGAGCAACATGTTGTGGTCAATGGCAAGGTTGCATTCCTCATAGATGGGAGCCAATTCAAATTGGTTGGGCGCCGCTTCATTATGGCGCGTCTTGCAGGGGATGCCCAGTTCAAGGGCTTGCACTTCAAGGTCTTTCATGAACTCTGCTACACGTTCGGGGATGGCGCCAAAATAGTGGTCATCCATCTGTTGATTCTTCGAACTTTCATGCCCCATGAGTGTACGTCCTGTTAATAACAAGTCGGGGCGAGCTGCATAAAGTCCTTCATCCACTAAGAAATATTCCTGTTCCCATCCTAGATTTGTTGTTACACTTTCAACCTCGGGATTAAACAATTTTGCTACACTTGTTGCTGCTTTATCAACTGCAGCAAGCGCTTTCTTAAGAGGTGCTTTATAGTCAAGTGATTCTCCCGTGTAAGAAATAAAGACGGTTGGAATCATCAATGTGTCGCCTACGATAAATACGGGTGAAGCTGGGTCCCACGCTGAATAACCACGTGCTTCAAACGTAGAGCGCATACCTCCGTTAGGGAAAGATGAAGCGTCAGGTTCTTGTTGAACCAATAGTTTACCCGAAAAGTTTTCAATCATGCCCCCCTTTCCATCATGTTCTACGAATGCATCGTGCTTTTCAGCTGTGCCTTCAGTGAGGGGTTGAAACCAGTGAGTAATGTGTGTTGCTCCCATCTCCATGGCCCAGCGCTTCATTCCCTTAGCTATGGCATCAGCGGTATCCATGTCTAATGTAGTGCCACCTGCAATTACCTCTTGAAGTTTTTCATATACCTCCACGGGGAGATATTTCCACATCTTCTTTTGGTTAAAGACGTATTTGGCAAAGTATTCCGAAGGGCGCTTTTCTGGCGCCGCCACTTCGAGGGGGTGCTTCTTAAAAGCCTCTTCTACAACCTTAAATCGGAGTGACATAATGTAATCTAGTTATTTGTAATTATTTGAATTGGTCAAATGATATTGTTTTCAGATGCAAATTTACACTAAAAATCTATTGTTCTTTTGCCTGAAAACCGAAAAGTTACCTCAATTTCGAGTATTATAGCAAATTATTGCTGAACGTTTCCTTTACAAAGTGGTGGGAGATAGGTTCAAGGAAGTCTGAAGGACCCTTTGCAAAGGTGCGCTCAACTCCGCTTCGGTCAACCATGTGGAGGAGGTTGTAATAACTAATGTAAAGTCTGCGCCGTGCACGTGAGATGGCCACATAAAGTTTTCTTGCATCTTCGCGCTGTTCTTCGTGTGTCTGACTATTGTAGAAGGGATACACACCTTTTGACACACTACTTACGATAACATTGTCAAACTCTAATCCCTTTGCCTTGTGTACGGTAGTTACAAACACTTTTTCTCCTCGGCGCCTCATGCATTCGCTATCGCAGAGGTCTGCTTCCTTGAGTGTGTTAAGTGTCAGCAAGTAATGCTCTAATTGTTGTAGCAGGTAAGGTGTCTGAGAGGTGTTTAACACGTCATAACGTAAATAATCGGTAAAGTAATCCAGCTTTTCGATGTTCAGATGTAGTTCCTCCACACAATGTTGTATCTCACGAATGAGTTGGGGAGTGGTCGATAATGGTTGCTCTAAAAGCAATGCTTGTGCATGAAAATAGGCGATAGCATAGCGCTCTGTGAGTCGTGAAGCAATGCGTTTTAGCTCAGGAACGGCGAATTTCTCAATCTGCTCTGCAACAAATAGACGTGCCACAGAGTAAGCATGTTTCATCACCTGGAATGTTGCGAAAATATCATCATCCGCCAAATGAGAATTTTGCCCCTCTAATTGGAGTTCCTCAAGCAGGGTTTTAAGTTTATGATTATGTACTTTTGGGAATAAAAGGTGTGTTAATTTTAGTGTGTCGAACACACGATGTGCATATTCCTTTGCTCCTTGCGCCATGGTTAAGGGAAGCGAATGATGAATACCCAATGAGGTGAGGTTGCTTTGTAGGATTCGATTGTCATAATTAATATTATGCCCTACGAGCACGCAACCTTCGGCATACGAGATGAATTTTCTGAGTCCCTCTTCTCGAGACAAATGCGGGCGATTTGCATATACATCAACTAAAGGATTAGGCAGATCACCCAGCATCTTGGGGATTTCACGTTGGGTTTCGAGAATGATTTCAAAGTCAGAACCTTCCACCTTTTCTCCTTCTCTCACCTTGAATGCAGCTAATTGTACAATGTCATCTTCAAACACGTTTAGTCCCGTTGTTTCTGTGTCGTAAACAACAATAGTTTCTTCCTCAAATGCCTTGCAGAAGGCACTCAGATAGGTTTCGTTGTCGTAGAGCAACAAGTCGGAAGGAAGTATTTTGAGTTCCTTCAAACGATTGATAATTGCTCGACTTCGGGCAGCATTGGGTTCTATTTTTAGTGCAGTTAAGAGTCTAGACCATGCCATCATGCTATGTTCGTTAGTGATGACATTTAGGTGAGCCATAAGGGTTTTCATTTCGGGGGTTGAAAACATGTCAACACCCGAAATCTTGAAGTGGGGTATGTCAGACATGGAGTCTGCTATAAGGTCTGCATCCTTATTTGTTGGCACAATGATGGCAACCGTTTCATCTTGATTCTTGCATAAATGGGGTAGGAGGAAATGAACTATGTTGTTCACCTCTTCTAAATTGCTTTCTGAGAAACACATGCTGAGGAAATCGGGCGTCACCCCCTCAAGTACACGATGCGTAAGTGGTAATGATTCGCGATTCACATCCAGATTTGCAACGGCAAAATCATTGTAAACGTCAAGTAAATGGCGTGGTGAACGGAAATTTTCGTTAAGTTGGAATATGTGACCCTTACATTGTTCCTTCAGTCCTTCAAGCGTTTCTTTCTTAGCACCAAGAAAGGCAAAAATAGCCTGTTGTTCATCACCCAAGTAGAGCATGGAAGCATCGGCAGAGTGTGTGTATAGCAAGTCGATTATTGCTAATTGCATCGGGTTGAGGTCCTGAACCTCATCTATTTGAATCCATTTATATCTCGTGTGATTAGGTGTATCTCTCAAATAGGCATAGGCATTGATTATAATGTCATCAAAATCAACGAGGTTGTGTTGTTGTTTATAATTTTCGTATTTCCGTGCAAAATCCATAGCCCCAACAATAACGGGATAATGCATTTGTGCTTCATAGGGAAGCAATTCGGGATGCTCATAAATGTCGAGCAAAGATTTTCTCGCATAGGGCAATTTTGCAAAACCGCAGAGTTCGCGCAATTGTTGTTTATAGGGTAGTGAAGCGGCATGTAACATCAACTCGTTTGGGATATTTAGTCGGAGTTGTTGCATAAAATGCTGATAGTGATGCGCTGCCCTGACGTGTTCAGACGTTGGATTTTGCAGGGTTTTAGCACAAATCGATAGTATGATGTCGTTAGCATCTACTTCATCCAAAATGTTATAGTCAGCACTTACTAGTCGCTTCTCATATAGCAAGTTTGAACAATAGCGATGTACATTTCCAACAAACAAATTTTCTATGTCATACCCTAATCGTTGTGTAATGCGATTGCGCATTCCCCGTGCAGCTCGATTCGTAAATGTTAAGCATAGCATCTCGTCAATTCTCACTCCGAATTCTAAAGCACGAGCAATTCGTTCTGCTAATATATGAGTCTTTCCACATCCTGGGGGTGCTAACACAAGGTTAACGCCTTCTTGCATCTCAATCACCCTTTGTTGTTGTTCGTTATATGTATGGTTCATCTTTATTCATATTTAAACATTATTACGTTCTCTCTCCCGAAAATGCTTGGGTATCTTCATCTTTACAAAATTAGATTTATCTGAGCATATAAACTAATGTTAGGTAAACTAATTTCTCCTTAAATAAAATAAACTAAGATATTTAGTTTTTGTAGAAATAATTACCAGAATCTATACTAAGTTACGCTTTAATTAAAAGTTGAAATTGTTAGATTTTCAAGTATCTGACTGTAAAAAAAGATTTAGCTTTTATCAAGAAATGTTAGGAGAAATTTAAAGTTTTGTGCTGTTTTACAGTTTTACAATTTATGATTTTAATCAAAAATAAATTTTGTGAGTCGCGTACTTAAGGAGGGGGCAAACAAACTAACTCTTAATCAAAATTATCTTACTTTTAGTTTAAACTAAGTTACTTTTAATTTAAACTAAATTACTCCTAGTAAATCAAAGAATTAAGTTTGTGTAAGCATCCATGGTTTCAATAGGAGCAAAAATATACAAAAACATTCATATTAAAGAGCATTAGTGAATGGATAAGAACCAATGACCAATGGACCTTATCGCCATCTACCATTCATTATTTACCATTCACCAATTTTTTCAGCAATAACATTCTAAGTGACCCCAGAGGGATTCTAACCCTCGACCTTCAGAACCGGAATCTGACGCTCTATACAGCTAAGCTATGGGGCCTCATGCGCAAAGTCTTTGCAAAGTTAACAGAAAAAATGAATATTTGAAGGGTGGGGGAGTTTTAAATGAGGTTTTTTGACTATTTTTGCATTTAAATGTAACTAATCATTAAATGAAGAAAAAAGTTATGAGCGGTGATTCGCAGAAAGTTGCGAAAACTGCATCCCCCGTTAAAACGGAGAAAAAGGGATTTTTCCTTACGCGTATCCCTTATCGCTGGGCGCATGTCGCGATGGTGGTGCTTATTTTTGCTTTTTGCACGATTGTTTATGGTGACGTTTTTCAGCGTGCTCAACAAGAGTGCTACGTATCAACACAATCGGAGAATATGACCTACGTCATGCGTTTGCCCTTTGGCGAATTTTATTGGGCAATGCGCTTTGCGATGTTGGTGTTCAAGAATGTGTGGTTAGGCGGTGCTTTGTTGACGGTGCTTTTAGTAGGTTCCGCATGTTTGCTCTCCCGCGCAATCGGTTTGTCTCGCCAATGGAAACTATTGTCTTTCTTGCCAGCATTGTGCGTACTTGCATACTTTGTATGGCGTGGTGCCCGCGTTTATTTTTTAGACGAGCCCTCGCTTGTTATTGGTTTACCTATTATCCTCTTCATCGTCGCAGCCTTATGTGCGATAATCATGTCATTTGTTCGTAAGAAGCAAACACTCGCTCAGCAGAAGTATGCGCATTGGTTAAGTCTTGTTTTAGCATTCATTGCCAGCGGATTGCTTATTGGAAGCACATATGTTTTTCGTCAAAACGATGTACTATGTGCACGTATGCAAAACCGTTTGCTGAAGTCTGATTGGGAAGGCATTATCAATGACGCTTTAAGTGCTGACAGGGGTTCGCGTCCTGTTGCGGCATATTATGCTATTGCTCTAGTTCAACAAAATCAATTATTGGAACGCTTGTTTGACTTTGCTTTTGATTATCCTCAAGATGGCATTGACCTTGGCGAGAAAGGACAATCGGAGGCTGGTCTTTATGAAGCTGATTGTAATTTTTATGCGGGCTTGATTAATAGTTCCTACCGTTCGGCGATGGATCGCCATGTAATGATGGGACCCTCTATTTACGTTTACAAGCGCATGTTGCTTTGTGCTATCATGAACGAAGAAACTGATTTGGCAAAGCGCTATTTAAAGGCACTCAAAGCCGTGCCGTTTGAGGGCGATTTTGTTGCACAATGTGAAGAACTCATTCAATTTCCTGAACTTATTGAACAAAATGATGAGTTTAAGAAAGTCAAACAATTAGCACCACTTGAATCGAATTACGAACAGCGCTATCGTCGCCCTGTATTCTTAGGTTATAATGTAGGACTCAGTTATGGTTCTGACCAAACACTTATTACCTCAATTGCATCTACTTTATATTCAAAGGACCTTAACCGCTTCATCAACATGGCCCTCGTTTTACGCCAAAAGAGTGGCGGAAAACTTCCCCCTGTCGTGCGTCAGGCCATTATGATTTTCTCAATGAAAAACGACGAAGTGAAAAAAGTGTTCCCCGAAGTTTGTAATGACCAAGTGTTGGCATCCAGTTTTCAAGCTTTTGTTAGTCAAGCACGTCCCTTCCTTAAGGACAAGGCAGAATTGCGCAAGCAGTTGAAAGAAAATTGGTTGGGTAGTTATTTTTACTACTACTATTGTGAAAACAACGAACCCTATCAAGTTCGTAAACCCGAGAGTTCAACAGGAGGTGTGAACTAAATACAAATTCCCCTTCAGACTCATGAAAACTAATGCTGCTAAAGTCAACAATCGACGCCTAAGCAGTTTTTTCACATCAACATACACATGTATAATATTATGCCCCTAATTCTATTCATACTTATCTTTCTCGCCTCCTGTGGAGGGATGACGAAAGAAGCGCCGACTTCATTCTCACAGTTAACCGAAGAGGCACCTCTCTATCCTGACTATCGTGACGTAGCAATACCCTATAACATCGCCCCGCTCAATGTGATGATAGATACAGATGGCGAAGCATTTGCAGGAACTATTACTTCCGCATCAGGTAAACAAATCGTTGCTCAGGCGGATGAAAATAAATTATTTTATGACGCTGAAGAATGGCGCGCCTTTCTCGAAGCATCAAAGGGAGAAAGCATTACCGCAAAGATATTCGTGAAGCGCGAGGGAGAATGGCACGCTTTTCAACCCTATGAAATCTATGTAGCTCCCGAGCCTATTGATTCCTTCCTCTCTTATCGTTTAATCGAACCCAGTTATGAACTTTATCGTCAACTCGGTCTTTATCAGAGAAATCTTACTAATTTTGACGAAGAGGCGATTTACGAAAATAATGATGCTTTTTCAGAAGAGGACAACCATTGTGTGAATTGTCATAATTATCAAAACTTTGATGCCACAAACATGCTTTTCCATGTCCGCGCATCCCATGGAGGCACGGTATTTGTTGCGAATGGTGAGGCAAAAAAGATGAAAATGACAACAGATTCAGTTCTTGCTAATTCAGTTTACCCAACATGGCACCCCTCGCTTCCGCTGGTAGCATTCTCATCAAATCAAACTGGGCAAGTGTTTCACATGATCGACAAGAGCAAGATTGAAGTAATTGACTATGCTAGTGACTTGGTGTTATATGACGTAAATAACAACACCATCTCAAATATCCTTCGCACTAAGGATTATATGGAAACATTCCCACATTGGTCGTCAGATGGTAAGCGCCTTTTCTTCTGTCGTGCATTTACTCCCGACCTGGCTCTAATGCCTGATAGTGTGCGTTCAGATAGCATTATTCCACGAATAGACAATCTTCATTACGACGTAATGAGCATGGCTTTCGATCCCACAACAAAAACTTTCTCAGAACCCGAATTAGAAGTTGCTTGCGCAGAACGAGGTCGTAGCGCTGCTGTTCCACGTGTGAGTCCAGATGGTCGTTATTTGCTTTTTACAGAAGGTAATCGTGGACAATTCCATATATGGCACCCTGAAGCAGACCTTTATGTTAAAGATCTTCAAACAGATAGTGTCCGCCTTCTAAGTAATGCTTCAGGCAAAGGTCCTGATAGTTACCACACATGGAGCAGTAATGGCAGATGGATAGTTGTTGCTACACGACGCGAAGAAGGCAGTTATTCCCGCGTATATATATCTTATTTTGATCCACAAGGAAAAGACTATAAAGCTTTTGTCCTTCCGCAATACGATCCTGAGCATAACTTCTATCGCATGAAGAGTTATAATGTCCCAGAGCTTACGCGAAATGCCGTAAAAACTACTTCCGATCAATTGCGTGAAGTAATATATGCTGATGACATTAAACAAGTTGATTATAAGTAATAGAAAAAAGAGGGTGTGTCAAACAAAATTTGCACACCCTCTTTTAGTTATTTTGCTAAGAATTACAAGTTTTCAACTTATTGATTAGGTTATAATTGTCAGTATTGTTGAACTTATAATCTTAGTAATTTTATCTAAACTTGTTAAGTAAGTTCGTTTCTTACAACCTTACCCATTGCCATAACAAAGGTAAGTTCTTGATTCTTGTCAAACATGATGATGTCAGCATCCTTACCTGCTTCAAGTGAACCCTTCTTATCATAGATGCCCATGATCTTTGCAGGCGTTTCACTAATCATGCGGCAAGCGTCTTCCATAGGAATGCCCGCTTGTTGAACACATGTACGAACAAGACGGTCCATCGTAGCAATACTACCAGCAAGCGCAGAGCGGTCAGCGAGTTTACAAACACCATCTTCAAGAATAACGCGGGGGTCAAATGCTACGTCAGAATTAGCTGCAGCACATGCCAAAGAGTCAGTAACAAGTGCCGTGCGTTCAACACCCTTAATCTGATAGATCATTCGGAGCATTACGGGAGGTACGTGAATGCCGTCGGCAATCATTTCTACGGTCATGTTCTCTTCAGCAAAGATGCTTTCAACAGTTCCCGCTTCCTTAAATTCTCGGTTCTTATACACAACAGGCATTGCGTTGTAGAAGTGAGTTGCGTGAGTCATACCCGCTTCATTTGCTGCTTTGACATCTGAGTAAGTTGCCTTTGTATGTGCAATACTAGGAAGTACACCATGTGCTTTACATGCCTTAATGAAATCAATTGAACCTTCGAGTTCAGGAGCTGCGTCCCAGCGCTTGAGGCATGATGTGAGACCTAGAATGTGTTCGTACTCTTCCTTAACGGGCGCCTTAATCCATTCAGGAATTTGTGCACCTGCCATCTTCATGTTAAAGTAAGGACCTTCAAGGTGTAACCCCATAATGGGACTATCAGGTTCTGCCATTAACTTTTCAGTTGTCTTCAAAGCCGCTTCAATCATAGGAACGGTTGAGGAAGAGAGAGTGGGGTAGATTGCAGTTGTACCATATTGGAGGTGTGCATCTACGGCAACACGGAATGCTTCTTCAGTACCTTCCATAAAGTCGCGACCACCGCCACCATGAACGTGCATTTCAATACCACCAGGTACAATGTCACAACCCTTTGCATCAACGATTTCAGCACCAGAAACGGGCAAGTTTGTGTTGATTACATTAAGAATCTTATTGCCTTCAACGAGCACACTACCATTTTCGAGCCAACCCTGAGGGGTGAGTATTCGTCCATTTAAGATTTGTTTCATAGTTTAATTAAAATATTTTATGGTTAGAATTTACGCTTTGTTATTATCTGCAACAAAATTAGGCATTTTTCCCGAACCAACATATTTTTCTTTTTAAATTTGC
>CALFGU010000170.1 GCA_937877685.1 uncultured Prevotella sp. | reverse complement strand
GAATATCGGTGGTTTTAAGGAAGCCATCGGTAGTTTTTAGGTAGAAATCAAGGGTAGTCTTGCCTTCTCCGAGAGTGGTCTTTCCTTCATCAAGGGTGGTCTTACCTTCGTCGAGGGTGGTTTTAAGAGTTGTTTTAAAAGAATAGGAAACCGAGGTGTCTTCAACCGAAACGAAAATAACGGTTATGTCACCCATATCGGTAAAGGAGGGTGCGATAGTTTCGATAGTAATTACGATTGTTGCACCAATTATTGCAAAAATAATTGCTTGTGGCACTTGTCCGACTGTTGTAAGCGCGCTATCAAATGGCAGGGCAGGGTGTGAAACACCACTGGGGAGTATTATTTGCCAAGGCCATACCTTTAATAGGGAACCAATCATAATACCGCACAAAAGGCTTATTGCTATGTTGTAGTATCTTTTCAGTAACCAGGATAGCAGGTGTGAAAAAGATATGATTCCAATCACTGCTCCTGCTGCAAATGTTGCGATTACAGGGATGTTCAGAGTGGTTAATGAGTTGAGTATGAATTCGTATTTGCCCATCAGTAGCAATATGAAACTGCCTGATATTCCGGGCAGTATCATTGCACAGATAGCGATGGCTCCGGAAATGAAAATAAACCATAAGTCATTGGGTGTCTGTGCCGGAGAGAGCAGGCAGATTGCTGCTCCAATTGCTGTTCCAATCAGTATTGGAAGGATGTTTGAAATTTTGCTCAGCTTGATATCCTTCAATAAAATGAATGCAGATGCAACGATTAGTCCGAAGAAGAATGACCACAATGGTATGGGTTGATGTACCATCAGGTATTTCATTAATTCTGCCAAAGAGAACAGACTGATTATGATTCCTGAAAATAGAGCTAGTAGAAAATTGCCATTAATGTGTTTCCAAAGTTTTTTAATCTGGAATGTGAAAAGATATTTAATGGCTTCTTTGTTTACCGATTTTATGGAGTCTAACAATTCTTGATAAATTCCAGTCAAGAATGCAATAGTACCACCTGATACGCCCGGTATCACATCGGCAGCTCCCATACACAATCCTTTTACGGTGATCAGTAGGTATGATGATAATTTTCTCATTATCTGATATTTACAAGGTAGTTTATGATGTTTTTTACAAGATTGATATTCATCTCTCCCAATTCTTCATTTGTTATTTCTGTTTCAGAAGGAAGTTGTTGGTGGGATATGATAATATCGTGCAAATTCTCTTTCGAATTGTTCACACCCACAAGTAGTGAACAAGATGAACTCTTGAGGATGTAGTCAACGGTAAACAGTCTTTTGCCGACTGTAAGATCTATAATGATATCGTAATCTTCTGATAGAAACTCAGTTATACTCTCGTCTGAAGGTTTTCCATACCAGTTGACATCACCATTGAAGATATTGAGAACTTTGGTCGAGGCAAGGAATGGTCTTGTGACTCCTTCTGCTTTTTTTCGGAAGTCGATGCAAATTCCTTTGTATTCTACACCTCTGGCTTTCAAGGTATTCATTAGCATCGTTATACCTTTGTCAATACCTTCGAGCGAGGCATCGAATATAAATCCTACCTTTTTTGCATAGTATAAAGATATATATTTCCCGATATGATTGTATTCAATCTTTCGGAGCGCTTTTTGCTGTATCTGGTTTATGGGAAAACAATTAATCATCTTCCAAAGATAGTAATAATGGGTAAAAATATTAAATTTGTGAAGAATAATTTAGTTAGCAAATGAGTATTACAAATATAGGTTTCTTCGGAAAACGGAATGTAGGAAAGTCTTCAGTTGTCAATATGCTTCTGGGTCAGGACTTTTCAATTGTTTCCGACACTCCCGGAACAACAACCGATCCGGTAAAAAAGAGGATTGAAATTTTTGGATTGGGTCCTTGTCAATTAATCGATACTGCCGGAGTGGATGATTTGGGTGAGTTGGGAAAAATGAGAGTGGCAAAAAGTATCGATGTCATTTCTCAAGTGGATGTTGGAATTTTAGTGTTCAATGATAATTTTCTTTCAAAGGAAGATAAAGAGTTGCTATCATCTTTAAAGAGGTTCTCAGTGCCGGTGATTGCTCTGCATAATAAATCTGAGATCACTCCTTTGGATTCGGCTGTCGCTGAGGAGATTAACTCTGTATATGGAGTGGATGTGGTAGAGTTCTCAACAAAGATTCCAGATGAGCAGCAGCAAATGGAGGCTAAAGAGTTGCTGATTTCTTTTATTATCAAGGCTGCAAGTTCTTCGGCTTTCAAAGAAAAGGATATGTTTGAAGGTCTTGTCAGTCAAGGGGATAAAGTGTTGCTGATATGTCCGATTGACAGCGAGGCTCCTACAGGCAGATTGATTCTGCCTCAGGTAAATGCAATCAGATCTCTTTTGGATAAATTGGCAGTTGTCTCTGTAGTGCAGCCACAATCATTGCACGATATATTTAAACCTGGTGTGGAAAGTGATTTTGATTTGGTGGTTACAGACAGTCAGATTTTTGGGGAGGTTTCAAAAATAATTCCTCAGGAAATTCCTTTTACCAGTTTCAGTATGTTGCTAGCTCGAAGCAAAGGTTGTTTTGAACAATATATAAAAGGTACTCCCGAAATTGAAAAACTCAAAGATGGTGACAGGGTTTTGATTTTGGAGTCTTGTACTCATCACTCTTCTTGCGAGGATATCGGCAGGGTGAAGCTTCCAAACCTCTTCAAGAAGTACACAGGAAAGGCTCTTCAATTCGATGTGGTTGCAGGATTGGACGCAATATCGAGGGATATTAAGGAATACGCGATTGTAGCGCAGTGTGGAGGCTGTATGATTACCTCCAGACAGTTGTATTCCAGACTGTTACCTGCAATAGAGGCAGGTGTGCCTGTGACCAATTATGGAATGGCAATTTCGTATATGAATGGTATTTTTAATAGGGCAATCGCTCCATTATTGAAAAATGAAATATAATTTTACAAAAGAAAATATAATCAAACTATTAGATGAAAAGGATCAGAATAGAGTCCAACAACTCTATGATGATGCTTTCAGGACAAAAATTGATAATGTTGGTAACAAGGTGTATCTCAGGGGATTAGTGGAGATTACCAATATATGTAGAAAAAATTGTCTTTACTGCGGTATTAGAAGGGATAATCCAAGTAATGATAGATATGAGATTGATATAGAGGATGTTATTCCCGCTGCAAGGTTTGCCTATGAACAAGGTTATGGTTCTATGGTAATTCAGGGTGGCGAGCGACACGACAAAAAATTCAGAGATAAGATAACCTCCATTCTGAAAGAGGTGCGAAAAATCAGTTCTGAATCTCCATTGGGGATAACTCTCTCCCTCGGGGAGCAACCCTTTGATGTTTACCAAGAGTGGTTTGAGGCAGGAGCTCACAGATACCTTCTTCGTATTGAGAGTTCAACTCAGGAACTGTTTGAAAAAATTCATCCTGTGGATGAGTCTCACTCTTTTCAAACAAGACTTACAGCATTGAAGGACCTTCGTCGTGCCGGATATCAAGTTGGTACCGGTGTTATGATTGGATTACCATTCCAGACTTTAGGACATCTGGCTGATGATTTGCTTTTCTTTAAGAGTTTTGATATAGATATGTGTGGAATGGGACCATATTTGGAACATTCGCAAACACCTCTGTATCAGTATAAAGACCTACTTATTCCAAAAGAGGAACGTTTGGAGTTGTCTTTGAAAATGGTGGCAATCTTACGATTGATGATGCCTAAAATCAATATTGCAGCGACTACAGCTATGCAGTCAATTGACCCTGCAGGTCGTGAAAAGGCAATTTTGGCTGGTGCAAATGTCATTATGCCAAACCTGACTTTGACAGAGGTTCGTGGAGATTACAGCATTTATGAGAATAAACCCGGAGTAGGTGAGGATGCGTCGATTACCTCTTCTTCGCTTGAAAGAATGTTGCAGAATGCCGGAATTCCAATCGGATATAATGAATGGGGGGATTCACTTCATTTCAAAGATAGAAAATAATAAAGGGCTGCCAAAAATTAATTAGCGGCCCTTTCGCTTTAATAATCAATTCGTTAGATTATTGCTCTTCAAAGTAAATCTGAGCAACTTCTTCTTCAGAGATAGCTCTTGAACCATAGATTCTGAGGTTGTCAATCAACATATCAAATCCGGGAGTGTCATTATAGATAGTGGTACCTCCAAGAAGGAATTTGACAGCTTCTGTACTTCTTCCAGAACCAAGTTTAATAGAGTCAACCATCACACCGTCAATAAACAATTGTGCGATTGAAGAGTAACCTTCACTTTTTACGCAGATAGCGATGTGATGCCAGTTATAGTCCAATTCAGGATGGTTGAATGTACCTTTTGAGCCGTCGTAAATATTGATTTTGCCATCTTTGACAATCAACATAGGTTGGTTGGCACTTTGATAAGAGTTCTGTCCATTGCCACAAGAAAGAATGTGTCCATTGGAGAATCCTTTAATCCAGAAAGTGATACTATAACTATCTATAGGGGTGGAAATCAGTGTTTTAGGAAAAATCAACTGACTTTGGTCCAACGATGTGAAAGAGATAGATTTTGAACCGTCTTTACTGTCGTTAGAGTAAGTAGGAGAGTTGATGGGATTTCCTTGAATCATTGATATTTCACTCTTGGTAGATCCATTGAATCTGAAATATGCTGACAATCCGTTTCTTACAACATTAGTCGGATTTTTTGCAGGTTTGGTTTCTGCTACAGGTACTGCAGTTGGTGCAGGGGCAATTGTTGTTTCTACGTTTCCGTCAGGGGTATATGTAGAAACGGGAACTCTATCGACAACTATGTCTGTTCTGGTAGTTGCGTCAGCAGATACCATTGCTGTAGATTCAACTGTAGCATATCCTCTTTTCATTACTTGCACCGAGTAGTTTCCATTTGGCAAATCGTTGAAAACATATAGTCCGTTTTTGCTGGAAGTAGCACTTTTTCCACTTGGAATCAGTGTCACTCGAGCATAGGGGACAGGCTCATTGGTCTGACTGTCAAGAATAAGACCTGTCAATGAAGTATGAACCTGATTCTTGATATATACTCTTTCGGTGGTATATTTTGAACCGAATTTATATTTTATATCAACATAATTTTCATCATCAGCATAGCAATTGTCGCTATTGTATCTGACCATCAATGCATTGCCTTCGTATGAGAAACTAAGCTCTGTTGCACAGTTTGAACTGATAAGAGGGCGTTGGGAAGTGGAAATTTCTCTGTCTCCAAGACTAAGTGTAAGGATAATCAAACCTTTCTTTTCCTGGAATGCATCCATATCAATACTGCTGTAAAGCTTTTTGTATCTGGTAATCAAACCTTCAACTTGTTTGAAACGAGGGTCAGTATAGTCAAACTCTTCTTTGAATGCAGAAATTTTAGTAATGTATGAATCGATATCTTCGACTGAAATTACGTTGTCGATAGCTATCTCATACTCAGCAAGTTGCTGATTTAGAGCTTTGTCGTGTGCCTCATAATCCATAATCAACTTTTTCATTTCGAAATCGGAGAATGGATATTTTACAGCATAGAAATAGAGATATTCTCCTCTCTTTTTATAGTGACGTTTCTCCCAATAGTATTCTTCAGCCTTAGAAAGGGATATTTCACTGATGAAAGGAAGTTTGGCAGTTCTTGATATAATGGCTGTTTCCACCACTTGTGTCTTGCTTACAGATCCATCATTTTGTAGGGCAGAGGAGAACAAGTTGCTTTCTGAAACGATTCTGGAAGCGATGCTTTGTGTAATCTGTTTCTTGATATTAGCCAAAACTGCTTCTTTAGCCTGTTCAATGGATTGACCTTCTGCAGAAACGATAAGATATTGATCCTGAACAGAATTAACCCATGAAGGAGCTCTTCTTGTGCTTGACTCTACGACTTTGTATTGTCCAAAAAGTGACAATGAAGTGCAGAGGACCAGAATTATAGATAGTATCTTTCTCATATACTTGTGTGTTTTATCGTTTAAGAGTAAATTATTTATTGATTACATTGCAAATTCTCTCACCACGTGGCTCTGAGTAGAAATGTTTTGCAATATTTTCAGCATTAGGATTTATACCGGAAAGAACTTCTGCAGGAATGTAAGCAATTCTTTCAGAAGCCTGGTTGTATAAATCTCTACAAACCATTGGGATTGCATATGCTTCGTAAGCTGCTGATTTGTAATCCTTTGCTTTCATATATGAATCAATTCTGCCAAGAATTTCTTCACTGTGAGACTCAAAATATTCAATAATGGATTCTTTTGCCCCTTTAATAAGTTTTCTCAACTTTGGATTTCTTGCATTGATTTTATGAATAGCATCAATATAAGCTTCTCCATCAGAGTCACCCACACCTTTGATTTCAAATGAGGTTTGACCAAAGATAACACCCGTGTAAAGGTCAGCTATGAAAATTGATACCTCCATTATGTTAATATATTTTGCAGGAGCTGTAGCAGTGACATCTTTGTTTATCAAAGCAGCGCTTGTGATTGTGGTAAATCTACTTTCAGTAGCTGATAAACCATTGAGAACCAATGCCTGTTTGATATTGTTCTCAATAATTGTGATAGCATTCTGATTGTCAATTCCAATAGGAGTTTCACAAGCAATAGCCAAGGTTGTATTTTCACTTAGCTTACTTTGTCCGTTGATATTAAAAAGTGATGCCGCAATTAAGGCAATCGATATAAATATTTTCTTCATAATCACAATAATTATTCACCAATAACGATCCAAACATTACCTAAACCTCTTTCGTAAATCTTGTAAGGGAGATTGAAAGGTTCTTTACTTAGGAATTTACCCAAATCTACAGCAAATCCTCTTGCATCAATAGCTCTCTCTTTTCCAAGGACAGTTTTGTAAAGAGGGATGCGAACTTGCTCATAATCAATGAAGTTGTCACCGGCATTTGCTCTTGAAAAACGACGACCAACAGTGTTCTCATCCATCCAGTAATCGAGGATGTCCTGAAGTTGGACTGTCTCTCCCATAAATTCAACATCGTCAGACAAAGATATAGGACAGTTGTTGGTCATTTTGATGGAAATGGCAACTTCTCTACCGTTTTCAAACATATCGTTGAAATGGTTTTGCAAAGAAGCATTGAATGAGTCCATATAATTAAGGACAGCTTCTTCGATCAAAAGTCCGATTGAGGCCGATGATGAAGGCTTGCCATCACCGGAAACAGCTGTGATAACTTTATTGGTGTATGCATCCAATCCTCTGAGGTTGAATGAGATATACTTTCTGGGACCATTTTTCTTTACACTGAAATCAAGGTCCATAATAATATCAGCTTTAGCTGTTCTTTTGATTTTGTCAAGTGGCGATTCAACGATGCTGCCACCGGCAGAACCCTCGAATAGAGCTTGTTCAATACTTTGATTCTTAAGGTTTTTAAGAGTAGCCTCCAAGTCTTTGAGAGGGAATTGTCTGTTGGACATAATGGTTGAAAGCTCAGATATTGCAAGACGCAATTCTTCGTCCTGAATAAATGCTTTTTCGTAATCAGCGACAGTAACAGTCTTTCCATTAGCGTCTTGGTAGGTTGTAACATATCCGGCGCGATTACAATATGCGTCACTTGGGATAACCATTATAATAGGTTTTTTGGCTTGTCCCCAAAGAGTACAAGCAGATAGCATAAAGAGACCTGCTAAAAATAAGTTCTTGATTTTCATATAGATTGTAGTTTATTTCAAAATTAGAATCCGTAATTAAGTGATTTTACGATGCCTGCTGATTCAAGATCTTTGCGCAAGTTGTCGTACAATACTTGAACAACAATTCCCACTTTGTATCCACCTTTTACTTTTGTAATATCAGCATCATCATCCGAAGTGATGTTCACATATCTTAAAAATTGTCCTCCTGGTTCAAAGAATTTCTCAAAAAAGCTTGCGTGTTTTTGTTCATCAGCAATTGAACATAGGGCAGGGGTTCCACTTACTGTTCCTGCAGAAGGAACACCGCTGAAGATAATTGTTTCAATGGCAGCTTTCTTCGCCTCTGCTATAGCTTTATTCTTATTTCTATGAGTAACATAAACCTTGATTAGTTTTGTTCCATCAGTTGCCACTCCAAGATTAACCACTTCGTAGTTTTTAGAGTTTTTCATTGTGTAGTTCTGAGCTGCAGATGGATATGCGGTTAGTAAAATTGCTGTAAGACAAATGATTTTAAAAATAGATTTCATATTCTTTAGAATTAGTGTTTAGTAAATTCGCAGTCGTATTTCTTTTTCGTTAGCAACAAATATACGAAAAAATGAGCGAATTATGTTAGTTTATACTACTTCTTTTGTATATGAATGCAAAATCTTTTAAGTTGTGACAAAATGGAGTTAGTTTTTATTAAATAATTTGTCTTTTAGGCGTGTGTATATGCAATAGCAATACAAGCAATAAGGAATATGACCGCAAATGCCAACAAAATAATCAAAGCATAAATAAAACTTGTGAGTAATGCATTGCAAATAGCCCCGCTCCACGATTTTGTCTCATAGACACGACGGAATGCAATGGTAAGATATGCACAGGAACTTGTAAAGAACACTACTTGAAGTATCCACATTGGAATGTCAATGACAAGATTGATCAAAAATGCCATAATTGCGATGGATTCCAATAGGGCAGTATAGTGTAATGAGAATATGAAGTGGTTGATATATGGCAAGTTATCCTTTCGTCTGACTAATCGCAATGAGAAAGAGAGGATGGGTGCTGTGAACAATATAAGCAATGGAAAATACTTTGTCAGAAGATTGATCATCTTTTCCCCTACATCGGCAAATATTTTAAGATTGTCTTGGGTATTGGGGCTGTTTTCTGAATTGATATAGTAGAATCCATCACTATGTTCTACTATAATTTTATCTTCTATAAGTACGCTGGGTACTACAGCAATCCATTTGTCGGAATATTGTTCATTATATTTCTCTATGGTCTCTATGGTCTCTATGTGAGTTATATACGGATAGTTTCCTTCAGCAATAAGCAGTGTCGCACATAATTTTATAGTGTCTAAAGGACTATCTTCCAATTTCTTCGCATATTCAGGATTTTTTACAGCTGAGTCAAATTGCATATATGATATAAAATCCTTATTCTCAGCTAAATCCTGAATGGAGTTGTTCAATTTCTCTGTTCCTGAGAAGAAAATGAAAAGGGTCAGTAGAATAAAGAGCATAAACATATTCATCTTCAAAGGATGGATATATGATATGAATTTACCTGATATAAATTCTTGTGTGAGCAGTCCCGGCTTTTTAATAAGTGTCCAAAGGCTTTTGAAGAATCTCGGATCCCACATAATTGCGTTACTGAAATATTCAAATACAAACCCCCATATACTTGGATTAGGATTGGTTACTTGTTGTCCACATTCGTGGCAAAATTTTCCATTCAGTTCCGCTCCGCAATTAAGACAATTCTTATATGGTGTATAGCTTTGATTCTCTTTGTTTTTGCTCATTGTTCTACCCTTTAGTAAAGAATGCAAAAATAGGTTAATTGGTCCTCAATATCAAAAAAAATAGTGGCACACTGAAGTATGCCACTATCATTTATGTTGTCTGCTCTAAAGCAGATTTACCTATTTCTTAGGGAAACGGATTGCTGCTTGAGCCGCTGCAAGTCTTGCAATAGGCACGCGGAAAGGAGAGCAAGATACATAGTTCATTCCGATTAGATGGCAGAACTCAACTGAGTCTGGATCACCACCGTGCTCACCGCAAATACCAATTTTAAGATTTTCGTTGGTTGAACGGCCTTTGGTAACACCTGTTTCAATCAATGCACCAACTGATTCTCTGTCGATGGTTTGGAATGGATCGCCAGGAAGGATCTTGTTGTCAAGATAATCTTTCATAAATCCACCGATATCGTCACGAGAGAAACCGAAAGTCATCTGTGTCAAGTCGTTAGTACCGAATGAGAAGAATTGTGCAGTTTTAGCCATTTGGTCAGCTGTGATAGCAGCACGAGGGATCTCAATCATAGTACCATACAAGTAATCAATCTTAACACCTTCAGCTTTTTCAACTTCAGCGCGTACTTCTTCGCAAAGTCTCTTTTGGAAATCAAGCTCGTTAACAGAAACTGTTACAGGAACCATAATTTCAGGTCTTGGATTCAAACCTTCTTTTAGAAGTTGTGCAGTCGCTGTGAAGATAGCGTTGAATTGCATTTTGCTGATTTCAGGGAATGAGATACCAAGACGAACACCTCTATGACCCATCATAGGGTTGGTTTCTTGAAGAGATTCACCACGTTTGCGAACATCTTCTACAGAGATACCGAATTCATCAGCAAGTTCTTGTTGTTTTTCAGCTGTGTGAGGAACAAATTCGTGCAAAGGTGGGTCAAGAAGACGGAAAGTAACTGATTTACCGTCCATTACTCTCATTGTTTCTCTTACTGCTTCGATTACGAAAGGACGAAGTTCATCAAGAGCTGCAACTCTCTCCTCTGTGTTGCTTGAAAGAATCATCTTTCTAAGTTTTGCAAGAGGTTGTTCTGAGTTTGCACCATAGAACATATGCTCGATACGGAACAGACCGATACCTTCAGCACCCATATTGATAGCGTTTTGAGCATCTTGAGGGTTTTCAGCATTGGTTCTTACACCTAGAACACGATATTTGTCAACGATATTCATATATTCAATGAATCTTTCGTTTTCAGAAGCGTCCATTGTTTCGATAGCTGTGTCATATACAAGACCTTTGCTACCATTTAGAGAGAATACATCACCTTCTTTGTATGTTTTGTCTCCAATTTTTAGAGCTCTTTCAGCTCCATTCATAATGATATGCAATGCATCGCAACCTACGATACAGCATTTACCCCAACCACGAGCAACAAGTGCAGCGTGTGAAGTCATACCACCGCGAGCAGTCAAAAGACCGTCAGCAGCACGCATACCTTCTACGTCTTCAGGATTGGTTTCTTCACGAACCAAAATAACTTTTTCACCACGTTGTTGAGCTGCAACAGCATCTTCAGCTGTGAAGACAATCTTACCAACAGCACCACCTGGACCTGCAGGAAGACCTTTAGCAACAACTTCAGCATTCTTTTCAGCTTTAGGGTCAAGGATAGGGTGAAGGATCTCATCCAATTGAGAAGGAGCAACTCTCATTACTGCTGTCTTTTCATCGATAAGACCTTCGTGAAGCATATCCATTGCCATATTCAAAGCAGCAAGACCGGTTCTCTTACCAACACGGCATTGAAGCATCCAAAGTTTTCCATCCTGGATGGTAAACTCGATATCTTGCATATCTTTGAAGTGAAGCTCAAGATTCTTTTGGATTTCATCAAGTTCATTGTAAACAACAGGCATTGCAGTTTCCAATGAATCAAGATGTTTGTTATGGTCGTTTTTGGTAGCTTCGTTAAGAGGGTTAGGGGTACGGATACCTGCAACAACGTCCTCACCTTGAGCATTGATCAACCATTCTCCGTAGAATTTGTTTTCACCTGTAGCAGGGTTACGGGAGAATGCAACACCGGTAGCAGAGTTTGAACCCATATTACCGAATACCATTGCCTGTACGTTTACAGCAGTACCCCATTCAGCGGGAATACCTTCCATCTTACGATAGAGGATAGCACGGTCGTTCATCCAAGAGTCAAACACAGCGCAGATAGCACCCCACAATTGTTCGTAAGCATCGTTGGGGAAGTCCTTACCTGTCTGAGCCTTTACAGCAGCCTTAAACTTCACAACGAGTTCCTGGAGGTCAGCAACTTCGAGTTCGTTGTCGAGCTTAACGCCCTTAGCTTCCTTAACTTCTTCGATGATAGCTTCAAATGGGTCGATGTCTTCCTTGTTTACGGGTTTCATACCCAAAACAACGTCACCGTACATCTGAACGAAACGACGGTAAGAGTCCCAAGCGAAACGAGCGTTACCAGTCTTGCGAATGATACCAGCAACTACATTGTCGTTCAAACCGAGGTTAAGGATAGTATCCATCATACCGGGCATTGAAGCGCGTGCACCTGAGCGTACTGATACGAGCAAGGGATTTTCGATGTCGCCGAATTTGCTGTTCATCAAACCTTCAACGTGGTTGATTGCCTTTTCAACGTCGCTCTTGAGGAGCTCAACCATCTTGTCCTTACCTACTTCGTAGTATTCGTTACAGCAATCTGTAGTGATAGTGAAACCGGGAGGAACAGGAACACCGATGAGGTTCATTTCCGCGAGGTTCGCACCCTTACCGCCAAGCGTGTTACGCATGTCAGCACGTCCTTCAGCTTCACCATTACCGAAGGTGTAAACTCTTTTTTCGTTTGCCATTGTTAGAAATGTTTATATAACGTTAATTATAATATATACATGGTTGAGCGCAAAGTTATTGAAGAAATCTTAGATTACAAAGAGATTTTATATTTTTTTTAGAATTGCACATTAAAGTTTTTTCTGTGCCGAATGATTGCACAAGAAAGGCATATTTGTGAATGTTTGAGCAAAATGAATTTTGAGAACCGACATTTCTGACATTTTTGTCAACTACTTCCGTGCGCAACTTTCAGTTTGATAGTAGCAAAACGTAAGAAGATGTATGGTTGTGTTGTCGAATTTGCATTATTTATATATCAAAATGTAAGTGTATTGGGTTTAAAACTCAAGATTTGTAATAAAGTGGCATTTTGACATTTTTTTTGGGTACTTACGTAGGATTTAAGAATCTATCCTTGTTTTGCGGGTGTTAAGAAATCTGATTTGTTTCTTCAAATTATACGTGCTTTCCCCTCGCAAATTCTTATTCTTGAAACAATGTCTATTTTAAGCGCTCCTAAGTACCCAAATGAGACGTGCAAAGTCTCAAATTGTTTGCCCTATTTGAAGTTTTATTTTGACGCTGATTTTAAGTTTGTGCTGAGAGACTGGGAAAAGGGCATCTATTGTTGTGGTAATCCATATTTTACCGCTCTCAGAAGTTCGTAAAAATGAAAAGGAGGTACCTACAAAGGTACCTCCTATGATTGTGTCGTTAACGCGTGTCATCAACTGCGTGAAGTCGATGATACACTCTGTTTCCTTTAATTGAATGCTTGTGTCAATTCTGAGTCTGTCATTACGGTGTAGATGCGCTGCCCATTTGGGGTGAATGTTGACGTTGAGAGTTCAAACAGATGGTCGAGTAGGTCGGTGCATTCTGCCTGACTGAGGTATTGCCCATAGGCAATGGAGGAACGCTGAGATAACACGTTGGCGATGGTGTGAGTAATGCGTTCCTTGAGGTTCTCAGTGGAAAGGTCGGAACTGAGAAGTTCCATCAATATTTGCTCAGGGTGTGCATTCTCAGTGCCTGCTGGTACGGCAAGGATTTGAAAATCGCCTCCTCCGAGGGGACTCAGTTCAAATCCAGCGCCTTCAAGTTCGTCGTTGATGATGGACAAAACCGCCATTTCTTTGGGTGAAAGTTGCACAAGCAAGGGGAGCAAGAGCATTTGTGAGATACTGCGCTCCGTAGCAAACTGCTTCATGTATTGCTCATATAATATACGTACGTGTGCGCGGTGTTGGTCAACGATTAACAACCCTTTCTGTGTTTGCGTAATCACATAGCGTCCGCGCACTTGAAGCACGTCTGCACTGCCTTTCTCCCATACTTTGTCGTTGTCAAGACCTAAGGCAGAGAGTAACGAAGTTTGTTCCTCCAAGGATTCTTCCTCTTGTTGCGGAATGAGCGTATCATAAATGCTTTTCCACTCTCTTGGCGCACTCGTCGGGGTGCTCCAAGTCTTCTCTGCGCGCTCCTTTCGCTCATTCCCCTCACTTCCCGTGTTGAATGGGTTAAAGGAAGTGTCAACCTCGATGGTGGGGGCGGTGAAAAGCGGTGTGTCGTCACCATTCGCCATACTTCCCATCCCAGGAAAGTCCGGGCGATTTTCCGTGTCGAAATCGATGCTGGGAACTGCATTGTGGCGCCCCAAAGTTTCTCTTACGGCCGCTTGAAGGATTTGGAAAATGGCTACGTCGTCCTCAAATTTGATTTCTGTCTTTTGAGGGTGGATGTTTACGTCTAATTTCGCGGGGTCAACGGTAAGGTTGATGAAGAAGGGCACTTGATCGCCCTCGGCAATAAGGCGGTCGAAGGCGGAGATGATGCTTTTCGCAAAATAGGGGTGGCGCATGAAGCGACCGTTGGTGAGGAAGAATTGTGCACACCCTTTCTTCTTGGCGCTTGAGGGAAGACCTACGAAACCGTTTATGGTTACTAATGATGTTTCTACGGCAACGGGCACGAGCAATTTCTCATAGCGTTTGCCAAAAAGGTCGATAATGCGGCGGTGAAAGTTCTGGGGTTGCAGGTTGTAAAGTTGGCTGTCGCCGTGATTGAGTGAGAAGGTGATGTTAGGGTGAGCCAGTGCGATGCGTTCAAATTCCTGCAGAATGTTGTTGAGTTCTGTTTGGTTGGATTTGAGAAACTTACGGCGCGCAGGGATATTGAAGAACAAGTTTTTTACAATGAAGTTGGCGCCTTGCGGACACATGATGACCTCGCTGTTGGTAATCTTTGAACCTTCGATTTGTATGCATGTGCCACAGTCATTGCCCGCCAATCGTGTGCGTAATTCAACCTGCGCTACGGCAGCAATAGACGGCAAAGCCTCTCCGCGGAATCCCATAGTTTGGAGTGTGAAGAGGTCGTCGGCAGTGCGTATTTTCGAGGTGGCATGACGTTCAAAGGCCATGCGTGCGTCGGTTTCGCTCATGCCTTTCCCGTTGTCGATAACCTGAATGATGGTTTTCCCGGCATCGACAATATGGATTTGTATGGAGGTTGCCCCAGCGTCAATAGCATTTTCAACCAATTCTTTCACCACACTGGCGGGGCGCTGAATCACCTCGCCGGCTGCAATTTGGTTAGCTACGGAATCGGGAAGCAAATGGATAATGTCCATAGTTTTGGAAAAAGAGAAAGGAAAAAGGGGAAATGGAAAATGAGAAAGGAGAAATGAGAAATGAGAAAGACCCTGCGGACTGTAATACCGCACCGCATGGCACTTTCTCATTTCTCCTTTCTCATTTCTCCTTTTATAATTTATTATACTACGCGCGCTTCAAAATGTCAAGCAAATGGTCCCAAACAATCTTTACAGAAGGAATGTGCAAACGTTCTTCAGGTGAGTGTACACCGCGAAGTGTGGGGCCTACGCTAATCATGTCGAGCTGCGGGTATTTTTCGCTGAAAAGTCCGCATTCAAGTCCTGCGTGAATCGCAAGGATTTTGGGTTCTTTATTATATAATGAGCGATAACTTTCAGTTGCGATGCGAAGAATTTCGCTTTTGGGATTCATCTTCCAACCAGGATAACCTTCGCCTGTGTCACATGTTGCACCACCAAGTTCGAGACAAGCACGCACAACTGACGACATGTTTTCTCTGCCGCTCGCTACGGAACTGCGCTGACTGGTTGTTACGACAATCTTACCCTCTTGCTTGCGAATGCTAGCAAGGTTTGTTGATGTTTCTACCAATCCCTCCATGTCTTGACTCATAGCGAAAACACCATTGTGAAGAGCGTGGAGCGAAAGAAGCATGGAACGCACAACGGCAGGAGAAATGCACGTTTCAGAAGCAGGTTCGCTGCTGAGTTCCCAAAGCATAGCAGGTTCGGTTTGAGGATATTCCTCTTCTAAAGCAGCACTATAAACGTTTAAGTCAATACGCACCTGTTCTTTCATTTTCATGGGTACAGCGCAAAGTGCCCAACCTTCGCGAGGAATGGCATTGTGAAGACCGCCACTCTGAATGTCAATAAGGCGGAGGTCCATCTTTTCCATTTCATTGCAAAGGAAGCGCACGAGAAGCTTGTTGGCATTCGCGCGGTTCTTATTGATGTCATCACCTGAATGACCGCCTGTGAGGTTTTTCACACCTACCTTGAAGCAGAAATAACCTGCGGGAAGCGCTTCCTCTGTGAAGGCAAATTCGGCGTTGGTGCGTGCGCCGCCAGCGCAACTTACGAAAATCTGACCCTCATCTTCTGAGTCGAGATTGATGAGGTAGTCACCCGTAACAAAACCTGGTTCCAATCCCATTGCGCCAGTAAGCCCCGTTTCTTCGTCGCGAGTGAAAAGACATTCCAAAGGACCATGAGCAATGTCTGAAGCCTGAAGAATTGCCATTTGCATAGCCACACCGATACCGTCATCGGCGCCGAGCGTAGTGCCTTTTGCCTTCAACCATTCCCCATCGATATAGGTTTGAATGGCATCGTTGTCAAAGTCAAAAACAGTGTCGTTGTTTTTTTCGCAAACCATGTCGAAGTGACTTTGGAGCACAACGGTCTTTCTGCCTTCCATGCCTGCTGTGGCGGGTTTCTTAATAAGCACATTACCTGTCTTATCTACCAATGTTTCCAATCCGAGATTCTTGCCGAAATCTTGCAAGAAGGCAATCATCTTTTCCTCACGCTTAGAGGGGTGAGGCACTTGGCATATTGCTGAAAAACAATCAAAAACCGCTTTGGGTTGTAATATAGGATTCTCAGTCATAAGTTGTATTCGTTAAAATATTTTAAAAATAAGGATATATGGATTATTCGTTTTACCTTTGCGGTCGATTTTAGTCGCAAATATACAAAGAATGTTTCAATTATTTCTCATCATCCTTGCAATTATTGCTATCGCTTTCTTGTTGCTGGCCATAAAGGTGCTAGTTGGCAAGAAATTTGTGCATACGCATATTGATGGTAATCGTCATTTGAACAAGAAGGGGATACATTGTGTGCAATCCATGGACCGCAAGATGCGCAAGGATAATCCCAATCGTGTGAGTGAGCATTCCAAGTAATCCTGATTGTGAAGCAAATATCAATTTTATAATTCAAGATAACAATGAACGCATTTTTGAAATTAATCGCTCTTGTAGTTTGTGTGTCATTTGTGGCATGTTCAAACGGCGAAGAAGTGAAAACACAACCCGTTAATGATACAGTAGTGGCACCTTCTATGACTGTGGCTTATGTTGATATGGACACGCTTCAGGCAAAGTATCAGTACTATATTGATGGTCGTCAGGAGTTTGAAAAAACGTATAATAGTTATCAAACAACGATGGCCCAGAAGGTGGCTTCGTGTCAAAACCAAGAGGCTGAGTTCCAGAAAAATTATCAGGAAGGTAAGTTTTTGAGCGAAACCGAAGTAAACAACGCTTATGCGAAACTCGTGAAGCAGCGTGAGAACTTGGAGCGCTGGCAGGAAGAGCGTGCCAAGGAAATTTCAGAGAAAGAGTTGGCATTTAACAAGTCGTTGGAAGATAGCATTCATAATTTCTTGAATGACTATAACAAGGAAAAGAACTACACGCTTATTTTGCCCCGCAACGTTGTGTTGAACACCAATGCAGAGCTCGATATCACAGCTGAAGTAGTGAAGGGATTGAACGATCGTTATACAAAGGAAAAGAAATAAGTAACTTCTCGATTTAAGTTCAAGGGATCGTTGTCCTTGACCTATCGATAGATTTTAACAAGAGTGGGCGCGTCAAAGTTGGACCTTTGACGCGCCCACTCTCATTTGTTATGGAGCGGAACGTGAGGCGAATGATTTCCTTTAAAAATCGAATGGTTGTAGCGAAGTGAAAATCGGGCAAAACTATATCTCAACGAATCGTTCTTAAGTCTCAAACAATTTCAATTCTTTCTCATATAATTTTTCGAGTTTCTATTATAGTTTTGGGAAGAACTTTTAGGGGGAAATTTACTCCTTAAAATGAACGCAGAATTGATTGTTTTTTGTAAAGTTAAGGTGTAAAAAGTTATATTTAAAAGCAGTGGTTTGTAAGGTTTAGATTGCAGAATTTCAAGAGTTTCTTAAATAGTTTTAAAATTAATAATCATGTGTGTTAAATGTTTAAAAAAGGGGTGCGATTTTTTGTTTGTGCTAAGAGAAACTCGTAACTTTGCGCTCGTTAAACCCTTAATCACATGAAATTTACAAAAATCAAGCGTCTTTTAGTAGGAGCTTTCTCTTTTTCAGTAGCATGTACGGCGATGGCTCAGGATTTGATTGCAAAGCAGGCCCCCGTAGATGTGCAACTTCGTGCTGTTGATTCAATCGCGATGTTAAAAATGTTTGAAATTGAGAGAGGTCTTGACGTTATCACTGATATTTACAAGTCATGGGATACTTCAAACACACACTGTTATTCACGTGCAGATATTCCAGATTCTTTAAAGATTGACCTTCGTGGTTTTAGCATGCCTACGACAAGTCGTCGTGTGACGAGCAACTTTGGTTATCGTCCTCGTTTCCGCCGTATGCATAAAGGTATTGACGTAAAGGTGCTTACTGGTGACACTATTTATGCTGCTTTTGATGGCGTTGTGCGCATCGTACGTTTTGAAAGAAAAGGATATGGTCACTACATTGTGTTGCGACATGAAAATGGGTTGGAAACCTATTACGCTCACTTGTCAAAAACGCTTTGCAATGTTGATGAAGTCGTGAAATCGGGTCAACCAATTGGTTTGGGCGGTAACACAGGGCGTTCTTTCGGTTCACACCTTCACTTCGAAACTCGCGTGATGGGTGAGGCCATTAATCCAGCATTCCTTTTTGACTTTGCGAATCAAGACGTCACGGGCGACTTCTACGTGTTCCACAAGGCAAAGACAGACGTAAATTATACAGGTCCCGACACAAAGTCAAAGAAGAAAGCGGTTGCTTCATCAAAGCGCTACTACAAGGTGCGCAAGGGTGATAGTCTTTCACGCATTGCGAGTCGCACGGGTTCGTCTGTCGCACAACTTTGCAAGATTAACCGCATTACGAAGAAAACAACGCTTCGACCCGGTCAGTTGTTACGTTATTAATCCGAGTGAATATAAATTCCGCAAGATTTTATGTCCATGACATATAATTTTGCATGAAATTAAGGGCGTGCCGAATCAGTTTTTGGCGCGCCTTTTATGATTAAAGTTGTAGAATTATCGTAAACATGAGTCGCTATATATATATAATATTGTGTCTGTCGCTTTTAACGTCATCTTTAGAGGTAGAGGCTCGCTCTAAGAAAAAGAAGAACGTGACGCTTCAACCCGCTGCTAAGAATTCAACCCCTGAAGCGTTTCCCGTATTGTCAGTGGTGAAGACAGAGGTCTCTAGTCTCTCGGAATTACCCGCACTCTCTTCAAATTTCTACGTATCTCGTCGCTATTTTGAGGGTATTGATGTGAGTCATTACCAAGGTGCGATAAATTGGAGGGCGGTGGCGGCAACAGGAGAAATCTGTTATGCCTATATGAAAGCCACAGAGGGAGAATCGTTGGTCGATCGCATGTATCGCAAGAATATTGTTGAGGCGCGAAGAGCAGGGTTGAAAGTGGGGAGTTATCATTTTTACCGCCCGAATATTAGTTGGAAAAAGCAAGTGGCAAACATGACGAAGAATGTGCGTGCACATGAGCAGGACTTGGCACCTATTGTGGATATCGAAGTGCGCGGCAGGGTGAGTGATGAGAAGTTTATTCGCGATCTCAAGCAGTTTGTGCGTGCGGTTGAGGAGCATTATGGGTGCAAACCCTTGCTTTATACCTACCACAATTTTTATAACAAGCATCTTGTGAATCAATTTAGTGGTTATCACTGGATGATTGCGCGCTATCGCGAAGATGCGCCTACTTTGAACGACAATACGGAGTTTATCATGTGGCAATATACTGCGACTGGGGAACTGGAGGGCGTCAGAGGGGATGTTGATCGCAGTTGTGTGATGGATGGGTTCCGCTGGTATATGGTTGGGATGGAATAGGGCGACTAATGGTCCCGCATTTTAACCAATAACTGCAGACTGATGCTCTGATTTTTGCCGATTTTTGAGGAAAATGGGGTGAAAATTGAGAAAAATGAAAAATATTTTGAATTTTTCTTGCAAAACCTTTGCTACTTCAAAATATAGTGCTACCTTTGCACTCGCAAACAAGAAACAACAATATGCTTGCTTCTTGGAAGTGCGCAGGATAAAGGGATTTCCCTGAGACCTATTGCCTCTTTAGCTCAGTTGGCCAGAGCACGTGATTTGTAATCTCGGGGTCGTTGGTTCGAATCCGACAAGAGGCTCAAAGAAAAGGATTGAAAACTTAGTTTTCAATCCTTTTCTTTTGTTTTGAATGTGGTTTCTTCTTGAGGTGCTTAGTTTTTAGGATAAATTGTTTATTTTTGCTGAAAATTAATGGAGTAATGCGCTCCGATATTAGTCACACGAGATGAAGAAAAAATTAGTTGTTTTTGATTTAGACGGAACGTTGTTGAATACAATAGCAGATCTTGCCGACAGTGCGAATTATGCGCTCGGTGTTTTGGGTTATCCCGTGCACGATACGGTGACAATTCGCTCGTATGTGGGGAATGGGATAAATAAATTATTGGAGCGTTCGTTGCCTGAGGGAGAAAAGACGGAGGAGAATGTGATGCGTATGCGCAGTGTGTTTATTCCGTATTATGATGCGCATAATGCGGATTTGAGTGCGTCATACGATGGAATTTCTGACTTGCTGACTCGATTGCAAGATAAGGGGGTGATGCTCGCGGTGGCATCTAATAAATATCAAGCGGCGACTGAAAAATTAGTGGCGCATTATTTTCCGCAAATTAACTTCATTAAGGTGTTTGGACAACGCGCTGACGTGCCTATAAAACCCAATCCGGCGGTTGTGGATGAGATTATTGATGCAGCAGGAGTGGCGAAGCAAGAGGTGCTTTACGTAGGGGATTCGGGGGTTGACTTGCAGACAGCTGTAAACGCTGGGGTTGATGCGGTGGGTGTGACTTGGGGATTCCGTCCGAAAGAAGAATTGCAAAACAATCCTTCGCTCGCTTTAATAGATGTTGCAAGCGACTTGCTGAAGTATTTGGAATAGCGCGTAAAATTTTGGGAATGGCGTGTCAAATATTTGGAATAGCGCGCTCAAGGTTAGTTTTGCTTAGTTCCCTTGGTTGGGTTGTTATCGTGAGTAAAGTTCTCCGAATTCTATTACAAAGAAAAATAAAAAAGGTAGAAATTAGCGCGCTAATTTCTACCTTAATTTTTGCAATCTGTGATTCCGTTGGGGCTCGAACCCAAGACCCACGCCTTAGAAGGGCGTTGCTCTAATCCAACTGAGCTACGGAACCGAACCTTTTTGCGGTGCAAAATTACATTAAAGAATTTGAACAGCAAAGCGCTTTCTTGGTTTTTATGCGAAGTCGCTGTTGAAGTTCGGTTTCTGCTGTAATTTTGCTGGTTTGTGAAGTGTGTGACTTGCTTTTGGCAAGGTGATTATTGTGCTTCTATAAATTTAATTTCCTCTCCAATATATTGAAATTTGAAACTGTCGCTCTTGGCAGAGGGGATTTGACTCCGTGGGTCAATATCGTCACGTGATTTGAAATATTCCACAAGGCGCTGGTAGCAATCAATAGGGCTTTCTGCGTTAATGTATGCCTTGATGATGTTATCTTGATATTGGAATTTCTGTAATTCACGAATGTGTACCATCCTCTTGATGGTTAAGGACACTTTGTACCATCCCAGTTTTTCCTCAGAAAGTTTAGAAATACGCTCCTCCTTAAAATTTTGCGAAGTATTGATATTGGGGATTTCGTCTTCGCTTTCTTCTTTGACGCGTTTGCTTTTAAACTCCTGAATGTTTTGTGCTGTGGTTTTGATGAGGATAAAATAAACGCGAGGACGTATTTTATAGCGTTTGGGGTAGGGGAGCGGACTGTCAACGTATGCCTTTACGTTGTCAATTAGTTCCGTTGTGATGCTTATTTCGGGGATGGATGCCAAGAAAGTGATAAGTTCTTCAAATGAAGACGCAATTGTTTCTTGGTCAAAGTAGCGTGCGTAAATATTCATAAAATACGAATGAAGGGTTGTGCATTGTCTTATGCGTCTTAAAAAGAAAAAGTCAATCCTTTGAGGATTGAACTTGATAATAATACAAGCAAAGACATTGCTTTGAGCGGAAAACGAGACTCGAACTCGCGACCCCAACCTTGGCAAGGTTGTGC
>CALFGU010000169.1 GCA_937877685.1 uncultured Prevotella sp. | reverse complement strand
AATATTGAGGATGATATAATATAGAAAACTAAAGCACAGGCAGTGAAGACAATGAAGAAGACTAAAAAAAGAAAGAATACTCTTACTGTAATTTTTTGTTTGTATGCCATACAATTCACCAGTAATATTCTGAAATAGTTGTTTCAAGTGTGCCTTCGCAAGTTGCGGTGGGGGCAGAAAGCGGAGTGCCGTTCTTCTCAACACGGGTAAAGTTCGTGTGCTGACCAGAAATAATGGTGCGCGAGGTGTTACCTTCGGCATCCGTGCAACGAATCTCTACGTAGAGTTTCTCCGTAGTTTCCTCGTTCAAAGAGATAGAGATGCGTCCTTCGTTAATGAATTGCTTACCTTGTATTACCGCCTGGGCATTGCAGTCCTTAATCACTTCCAAACCATAGGCGGACTTCCCGATAAGTGCACCAAGGGCAATGGCGATGGGTAGCCCCACCATGCCTGTGCCGGGGATACCCACGCCCATGGCATTCTTAAGAATGTTGGCGCTGAGAAGGGCTTCCACCTTTACGGGAGTAGTGCCCAAGATTTCAGTTGCCTTGGCTGTAGCGAGGGCAACGCAGATGGGTTCGGTACATCCCATGGCGGGCACCACCCAGTGGCGCACGAGGGCTGTTATTTGTTGACGAATTTCGGGGGTGAGCATAAGACGTTAGTAGTGAGGAGTTAGTAGTGAGTAATGCCTGCGGGGTGTTTATCTTTACTCTTTTACCTTTACTCTTAAAGGAGGTGCAGAATATTTTGGGGAGAACACGAACCGAAGGTCGCGCAAGTCAATGACACGAATCTTGCAGGGTGTGTCGTTGCTTATCGCATACGAAGGACACGAATACCTTGCGGGGGATGTGATAGGTAGTATGACTTTATGTAACTTAGCTCACTACTCATTACCCATTGTTTTGTCCAAAGTTGTGTTCTTTGCAGGCGTGAAATCTATTTCAGGGGAAATGTTCACCGCATGGTAGTTGTACTCTGTTAGCTGTACTTTTTATTAAGATTGTTCTCTATGTTGAATACGAAATTGGCGGGGAGTGATGCCATGCTTTTTAAGAAACACGCGGTAGAAGGATTGGCGACTCCCGAAACCGGACATGAGACCAATTTCTTCGGCCGAATATTCAGATTTTGTGCGCAACATGCGCTCAGCATCTGCTAATCGGAATGAATTGAGTAAATCGCAAAAGTTGCTATTCGTGTTGAGTTCAATTACAGCAGCAATGTAACGTGTGTTAATATTTATTTGTTCAGACAACTGCAGTGCTGTGAAGTTGGGGTTGCGATAGAGTTTACCTTTCTTTACTGCATTGTAGATTTCTGCGTAAAGTTTCTTGCTACGTTTAGGATCTATACGATCACAATAGGTAGGGTGAGTCATTCTTCTAAATGTATGGACAAGAGATGATTAAGGATAATAAATAAGCGCGTGTAGAAGGATAATGCTCAAGATGTCATTTTGACGTTTATTTTATGCGTCAAGAAGTTGCGTTCCAAAACACTCTTCATCCGTTCCAAGTTCCATGTATTTAAGCAGTGCGCGATAAGCAGCCTGCTTTATACTAAAGTGTTCGCTTGCAAGCGTAGCAGTAACTTGGTCGCGCCATTCTGCGTCATCTCTTGGTGAGAGCATAGCACCTTTTCCAAATAGTCTTCCGAAAAGTTGCCACCCGCAGAGTTGGGGCATCACTTCTTCTCGGGCAATCCATTCAAATGCCTTTGATGATGCGTAAGGAAGGTGTTGAAAAAGATACATTACTATACATTCAGCCTCCTCAGGAAAGTTCATTTGTTCTACCCAGAGATCTGCCATGTCTTCTGCAAAATCAGTAGTTGGCATAAGCATAGGCGCTAACAAGCGGCATTCACGCACTTGCTCTTTCCAAAGTGCAGATGCTAGTTCCTTGGTGTGTGGCAGTTCTTCGGAAAATGCTTTAAGACGTGGAAGTTCAACACCGAAATTTGTACGATAGGTCAATCCCTTTTCCCTCATAGATTGACTCGTAATGCCATTCATCATCAAGCGGAATTCACGCTTTACGGAGCGCAACTGTTCTTGAAGTGGCAAGTCTTGAATGTCCATCATTACTGATTGTTCGTTTTTGCTTGGGTAATAGTGATGGGGGTGCTTATTCCATTAGAAGAGAGCGTGAGGGTAGCGGTGCGTGGTTGTGTTGCAAAATTCTCTTGTGCAACAATAGCCACAACGTGTCTTCCTGCATTGAAGGTTGTTGTGGCAGGAATCAACCATTCTGCATCAGATGTAAGAGTGGCACCATCGGCATAGACAATAAACTCAATTTCAAATTGATTAGTAGTTGCTATAGTTTGACCTTTGAATGTCATCTTGCGATTCTCTTCAGGAAGCAGATTCCCAGTTGCATCATATTTTTCAACTTCACCAAAGGGGCGGATGATGTTTAACCATGTTGTTTGCTTTACGGGCATGCCTACAGTGTCATAACTCTTTACGACAATATGTCCACTTCGAATTTTGCCCGTATTATTCACTGAACCTTGAATATTGATGCGCATGCTTGCAAATTGTTCACCAGCTTTGAAATTACATTCTGTAGGTGTAATGGAGAACCACGCATCAGTGCCAGTATTAAAATACGTTGATGCTGTCCATGGATCGTAAGAAATTACGCGAGTAGAGTCGCTCACTTGGTCAGCATAGAGAATCTTACCATTGGGTTCTTGAGGTGTAAAATACGTTTGGTGGAATTCATATTCACTTTCTGAACATGAGGTGAAAAGTGCAACTACTAAGGTTGCAAGGAAACCTATTTTTTTCATAAACGTTGTTCTATTGAAATTTTAACTGATTTAAAGTAAGGATAAGGAACGTGTAAATGATTGGGATGAGGAACTTTTGTTTATCCAATTATCCCATTATTCAATCATTTACTTGTTCCGATAAAATTTGTCAATACACTTAGTACCACTCAATATTGCTACTATATCCGCTTCGCTTGTCCCACTTCAAAGCATCAGCAAGTTCGGATGCTCTTGCGCGGAAGCAGAAATTGAAGGAAGAGTAGGGGCGTAATACTACATTGCATGACATTTCAAAGCAGTGAAGGTCTCGTGAAACTGAAGCCGTTGTCATTGAGAGTTTTTTGAAGTTGAAGTCATAACCCGATGAGAAAGAGATGTTCCATCCATCCGCAATGCGGACGTATCCTGAGAAGTTTAAGTTTTGCGTGTATTTAAAGGGGTAACGCATGTTGCTTACTCGGATGGGTTTCGAACGGTCTTCGCTCATAGTTACACCATACGACACGGTCAACGACCAAGGTATTCTAAAGGCTAAATAACCATCATCATCAACCGTTCCCTTTTCAGACTTCATATTCTTACTTGACTTACGCGCTTCTTTTATGTCGGGGTCAATATTTGCATCTTCAATACTTTCGTAACCATCTTCGGTTTCTTCAACAGGAGGTGCTGTCTCTTCTTTGTCCTCTCCTGTGACCTTCCCCCATAACTTCTTGAAGGTGTCGTTGTTGAAGGTGTATGAGATGTTTTGAGACATACCTTGGAATCTACCAAAGCGTCCGTGACTCCATTCTGTGCGGTCGCCAATAATGACGTTACCATTCTTATCAAACTCATAGGCATACGTTGCAAAGACTGCCGCCATAGAGAATGTATATTTCGGTGTGAGTTTCAAACGTATGCGAGTGTTGAGGTCACTCCAAGGTTTACGTTCAGCTGCTAAGTTGTAAGAAAGTGATGCTGCTAATTCGTCGATAAGACTAATCTTCTTAATGCCAGTCGTGTCCTTCTTACTTTTAATCTTCATTTCGAGATTGTTAGAGATAGACATAGAAATGCTACCCGTTTTTCTTCCCGTTGGATATCCATACACTTGTCCTGCATAAGGAGAGTATGTTACCGTCGAAACGTTACCTTCAGCATCCGTCTTTGTGTAGTAATCCGTATATCCATAATGCGACGCTGTAAAGTCAGGGGCATAACTGAACGAGATTGACGGTTTAAACACGTGGCGAATCATCTGCACCTTCTCCCCAAAGATTTGCGGCAGGGGTTGGTAGAATCCGTAGAGGGTAGTGTTTGCAGAGATAGAAGCATTCCAATCGTAGAGATTATAAAATCCATAAACAGTGTCACGCACTTCGCGTTGTCGTTCCGTGTCCCAAGAGCGCTTTTCCTTGTGGGTGTACATAATGTCACGGAAAGAGAATGAGGGAGTCACATTAATGTACTTAAACACTTGAAACGTAGCATCAATAGGAATGCGATGTTGCATACCGTTGCGCCAATCTTTAATGAGGTTGGACTTAAAAAGTTTGGTTTCAGAAGTGGTAATGCTGTTGGTGAAAGCACCTGTATATGACATCGAAATTTTCTCATACCACTTTTGCTTTCCTGAAGCATATTTTCGCTTAAATGGATAAAAGCGGTTGACGCTGATTGAAAGGTCAGGAAGAGTCATTGCGATGGTAGAGTCACGCATGTTTTGCGTCAAGTTTGTTGACATTGCAAGGTTTAATCCTATATTAGGGAATGTGCGTGAAAAACTTACGGCGCTGGCACGTGTGCTTTGAGAATACGCCACGGGGTCATACATACTCAAGATGTTGTTGCGCTCGTAATTTTGTGATGCAAAGTTCACACGGGCAGAGAAACTTGTGTTGGGCATAGCCTTGCTATCCATAGCGTGTGTCCATTGAATCTTGAGACTCGTCTGTTTTGAATAGTCGGGCATGTTCTTTTCGCCCTCTACCGTATTGAGGTAGCTAACGTAAAAGTTGCCGTTGTAACGATAGCGTTTACGATAATTCGTTTCAGCGCTTAATCCCCAAGAACCCTTAGTATAGATTTCACCCAATAGGCGAAGGTCCATGTAATCACTGAGTGCGAAATAATATCCTCCATCGCGAAGATAGAATCCACGTGTTGTTTCATCACCAATCGTGGGCATTAAGAAACCTGATGAATACTTTTTGTTGAAGGGGAAGAAAAAATAAGGAATTGCCAATGGAAGCGGTACGTCCTCAACCACAAGGTAAGAAGGACCACCCACAACATCCTTTCCAGGGCGCATTTTAGCGCGCGAAACAGCTAAATAGAAGTGAGGGTGTTCTGCGTCACATGTGGTGTATTTTGCCTTTTCCAAATAAACGATGCCGTCATCAGTTCGCTTTGAACGCGTACTTTGCATGAAACCATTACCTTGTGCTGTATAGGTGTTTTGAATGAACCCCTTCTTGGTTTTGAAGTTGAAAGCCATGGATTGACTATCGTATTCTTCACCCCCTTGTTTGAAGAGTGGTTTGCCATGCATAGTTCCAGTTGTGTCAATTCTGCCATCGGCCTTGACCATACTACTATCCATGTTCATCGCAATTTGAGCAGCAGTGAGTTGCATGTTTTGATATTTCACTTCTGCTTCACCAAAGAGGAATGCTAATCCTGTCTTGGCATCGTAAATCATGGAGTCTTTTGCTACAAAGTCAATAGGTGCTTCGATACCAGGTTCTTGCTTTTTGGCGACTGAATCTGTTGCTATTGAATCGGTGACAATGGAGTCAGTGGCGATAGAATCAGCAACAAAGACTTTGACGAGGTGGGGATTCCACGTCGTCAAAGTCTTTGTAAATCTATTTGTTTTATTGGCGCTGCCAGCGGTTGCGCAAAGGGCAAAAATGCTGAGCAATATTGTTAGAATCTTAGTCTTCAAGAGAGTTGGCTTTTTTGTCAAAATCTTTCTTGCAAAATTACATAAAATATTTGCAGTACACGCACCCTATGGGTAAAAGTTTTCTAACGTTTTCACTTTAGATACTTAAATGTTGATATAAAGTTGCCTTGATTATGCAAAATTGTTAAGCGCATCTACCACCTTTTCTGCATCCGATAAAGACATTACAGGACTAATCGGCAAACTAAGCACTTCATTCGAAATACATTCAGTGATTGGTAAATTAAGATGGTTGAACTCTTTGTAACACTGTTGTTTATGAGGCGGGATAGGGTAGTGTATGAGCGTTTCAATCCCTTTTTGGGTAAGGTAATTTTGCAGTTTATCACGTTGTGTGCAACGTATGGGGAATAGATGGTAAACGTGTGAGGATTCGTCTTCCAATTTGGGAAGGCGAATTTCGGGATTTGTTATGTGTTTACGATAAAAGCGAGCAATGGTTTGACGTAAAGCGATATCTTCGTCTAGATGGCGGAGTTTTACGTTTAGTATTGCCGCTTGCAATTCATCCAAGCGTGAGTTTTGACCCATCTCGTCGCAAACGTACTTTTGAGAATAACCGTAGTTGCCTAATTGACGGACTAGTGTTGCCAATCTTGAGTCGTTAGTAGTTATTGCGCCACCATCTCCCAATGCTCCCAAGTTCTTTCCAGGATAAAAACTGTGTGCGCCAGCAATACCTATACTTCCTGTTCGCTTACTCTTAAAACAGCATCCGTGAGCTTGTGCATTGTCTTCAATTAAGAGTAATCCTTTACTTTTGCAAAACTTGGTAATTTCTTCTGTTAGTGAGCATTGACCGTATAAATGTACTGCAAGAAACGCCTTGCATTTTGTAGTATATGCTTTCTTCAGCAACGCTTCATCTATTTGTCCGTTATCATCACGGGCATCCACAAGTATGGGGCGTAATCCGTTGCTCGTCAGTCCGTGTATGGTGGCAATGAAAGTGTTAGCGGGAACCAAGACTTCGTCACCTACCTGCAAATATCCCATTCGGATGAGCGCCTTAAATATGAGTGTAATGGCATCCAAACCATTAGCACACCCTACACAATATTTAGTGCCTATGTAAGAAGCATAAGCTGTATCAAAACGTTGGGTTTCGTTTCCGAGTAAATACCAACCGCTATTAACTGTGCGCATGACTGCTTCATGTATCTCGGTTTGGTATTTATTTGTAACAGCTTTCAAGTCAAGGAACTTTATCATATTTTCAGGTTAAGGATTAGCGTCTTGGTGTATGAAAAAGAAATGAACTTAAGAGTTCTAAATAACCCCTATTGAGTGTCATCTCTGAAGCATAAAATAAGTCGTTTTTGATTTTAAATCAATCCAAAAACAAAGTTACTAATAATTTAAATTAAGTTACTAATAATTTCAACAAAGTTACTTATGATTTTAATTGTCTTTAATATAAAAAAGAAACGTTGAGAAAGGTGTGCAATTCTGCGTTCTTTCTCAACGTTAATTTTTATCTGTTGCCGTACATTGAGGCATAATATTGCTCGTAGGCACCGCTTGTGATGCGGTCTATCCAATCTTGATTGTCAAGATACCAACGAACTGTTTTTTCTATGCCTTCTTCAAATTGCAAAGAGGGTTCCCAACCAAGTTCTCGTTGTAATTTGGTGGAGTCAATGGCGTAACGAAGGTCGTGACCAGCACGGTCAGTGACATACGTGATAAGGTCAAGAGAATGCCCTTCAGGATTTCCGAGTAAGCGGTCAACTGTCTTGATTATAACGTGTATAATGTCAATGTTTTTCCACTCGTTGAATCCACCGATGTTATAGGTTTCATTCACCTTACCCTCGTGGAAAATCAAGTCAATGGCGCGTGCGTGGTCAACGACATAGAGCCAGTCGCGAACGTTTTCGCCTTTACCATAAACGGGAAGAGGTTTACGCTGACGGATGTTGTTGATGAATAGGGGAATGAGTTTTTCGGGGAACTGATAAGGACCGTAGTTGTTTGAACAGTTGGTCACGATGGTAGGCATGCCATAAGTGTCATGGAATGCTCTTACAAAGTGATCGGAACTAGCCTTGGATGCCGAATATGGCGAGTGAGGATTGTAGGGCGTAGTTTCATAGAAGAAGTCTTCGCCATACGCTAAGTGGTGTTCCTCAGACGATGCCGTAGTTGTAAAAGGAGGAGTAATGCCCTCGGGATGACTCAGTTGCAATGCGCCATAAACTTCATCCGTAGAGATATGGTAGAAGCGTTTTCCTTCGTAACGTTCGGGGAGTGCTTCCCAATACACCTTTGCTGCTTGTAAGAGTGATAGTGTGCCCATAACGTTGGTGCGTGCAAAAGTAAATGGGTCTTTGATGCTACGGTCAACGTGACTTTCAGCAGCAAGGTGGATGATGCCTGTTACGGAGTGTTGCTTCATCAATTCACACATTTGTTCGAAATCACAAATGTCAGCACGAACAAACGTGTAGTTAGGTGCATTTTCAATATCCTTGAGGTTTTCAAGATTGCCAGCATAGGTGAGTTTGTCTACGTTGATAATCTTATAGTCAGGATATTTGTTGACAAAGAGGCGAACGACATGACTGCCGATAAATCCAGCACCGCCTGTAATGAGAATTGCTTTTGACATGGTGTTGAAAAGTTTGTAGTTAAGAGTAGTCGAGATTAATTGCAAGGGCAAGTTGTTCTCGACTACCCATCTACTAAATTATTCATTTACGTCGGGTAGGAAGTTGTAATCGCGAGAGTAGCGAAGCATCTGCTCGTCGTACTTTTCCGTGTAATCAAGGGTAATCTTTGTTATATTGCCCGCTTCGTCAGTAGTGACATTATAAACAGGATTGATGAAACCCTTGTAGGGCGCAAGGTTGAGCGTTGCGTAACGTTCGAGGATTTCTTTGTGAAGTTCAGCATCCACATTAACGGCATAAGTTTCAACTATTTCACGAGCAGCGTTGAAGTCGCCAGTACTCTTGATTCGCTGGATTTCACGGAGTAATTCGCCGAAGAGATTACGGAGCGCTTCGTAGTCGTTGATTTGCACGTAAGTTTTGCCTTCACGCTTGATAAGTTCAACTACGTTGTCCTTCTTTCCATGTTCGTATGCCCAACGTGCAATGAGTTGGCGGTTACGCATGTGAGCTTCTTCAATAGTGAAACCGGGTTTGATGCGTACGAGTTGTGTCATCAGACCATTGAGCATGTAAGTGTAGTATTGAGACTTATAAGCTTCAGCATCGGGAGTAAGTCCTAATTCTACCATCTTAGCATCCGCAACATAATAGAGACCAAAGAGGTCTGCACGCGCTTCTTCAATAGTTGAACTATACGCCTTGAGTGCTTCACTATCCACACCAGGAGCTAACTTACCTGAACCATGACCGAGACATTCGTGGAGGTCGGTGTGGAGGTCGTCGCAAACATGACCATACTTTTTAATGAGTTCACGAGTAGCATCGTCAACAACAAATTCTTCGTTCATACCGCTACCCGCTGATGCCTCAGCATATGCACTAGTGAGGTTGGCAATTGTTACACTCTTAGAACCGTGGTCACGACGAACCCAGTCAGAGTTGGGGAGATTGATGCCGATGGCTGTTGAGGGATAAAGATCACCGCCAAGAATGGCAGCAGTAATCACCTTTGCTGACACTCCCTTACATTCTTCCTTCTTAAATTCGTCTGCAATAGGAGCGTGGTCTTCAAACCATTGTGCGTTTTCACTCATCTTTTCTGCGCGTGCTGTAGCAGCAAGGTCCTTAAAGTTAACTAATGCTTCCCAAGAAGCTTTCATGCCGAGTGGATCACCATAACTTTCAGTGAAACCATTTACGAAGTCAACTTGACTGAGTGTGTCTTGTAACCAAAGGATGCTATATTCATCAAATGTCTTAAGGTCGCCTGATTTGTAGTAATCAATAAGGCGATTAATAACCTTGCCCTGAGCTTCGTTTTCTGCGTAAGGAACTGCTTTCTCCAACCAGGAAACTATCTTTTCAATAGCAGGTCCATAGAGACCATCGACTTTCCACGTGTTTTCATAAAGATTGCCGTTAGCATCCTCCTCAAGACGACTATTCATACCATACATAATAGGATGGGGATCGCTGGGTGTCTTCATTTTTGCGTAGAAGTCTTCTGCTTCTTGTTGCGTAACACCTTCACCATAATAATTGGATGCGGATGTTAACACGAGGTCTTCACCATCTTTCTGATTGACACGCATTGGCATCACTGTTGGATCAAAGATTACGGGGAAAATTTCGTCGCATAGTTGTTCTACGGTTTGACCTTCTGCTAATGGAAGTTTTGAAGCGTCAACGCTGAGGAGTGCTTGACGGAAGAATTCTTGTGAAAAATCTGCTTCAAACTTTTCGCAACCATAATGGTGGTGAATGCCGTTAGAGAACCAAACTCGCTTGAGATATGTTACTATATTCTTGAAGTCCTCTGTTTCGCGGTCGCCTTTGTAATCCGTATATACAGTTTCCAACATACGACGGATGCGCAAGTTGTAGCGACCATTTTGGTCGAAGAGGATGTCGCGTCCTGCCAAAGAAGCTTCGCTGAGGTAGTAAATCAACGTCTGTTGTTTCAAGTCTAGTTGCTCAAATCCGTCAACTTTGTAACGGAGCATTTGAATGTCTGCAAACTTTTCGTCTGTGTAATTAAACTCACTCTCTGTAATTTCAGGAGCGTTGCAGGCTGCTAATGAAGTAGCAAGAAGCATAGTCAATGCAGTTTTTTTCATTATTTATTGAGGTTATGAGGTTTTTAAGTTATGAGATTTTATGGTGGAGTTTCACCGCTAGAAAGTTCTTATACCTAAGGACCTATACGCGAAGCGTCCTTACGTCCTTATTACTTACGTTTCTTTCCAGAAATCTGGGAAGAAGGGAAGAAGCAGTGAAAATATTTCTAAACGTCCCGCCAGCATAAGGAATGAACATACCCATAGTCCAGTGTCGGGAATAGCATCCCAAGAATCAAGCGGTCCTACGGCATGTCCAAGGGTTGGACCAATGTTACTGAATGAGGAAATACTCAGTCCAACAGCATCAAGCATCGGTATTCCTAAGGCTGCTAAAATCCCTGTTCCTAAGACGAGCAGACCCGCACATATTGCAAAATATACGAAAATCGTACGGCACATTTCATTGGTAATAATCGTGTGGTTTATGCGCACAGGGAATACCGCCTTTGGATGAAGGGTACGTCTGAATTCACAAAGCGAAATCTTATATGCGGTAAGTACTCGGATGGATTTTAAACCACCACTCGTAGAACCAGCACAAGCACCCATCACGCCAACCATTGTTATAATCATCCAAACGCAAGGATGCCACATCATAAAATCGCTTGTTGTAAAACCTGTTGTTGAGGAAATAGAAACGACATTAAATAGGGCATTTCTAACTGCGCCACTGAAGTTTTCTTCGTGTGCTATGATGAGTGTTCCAGCGATGAATATGGTTGATAGCAACACTGTGCATGTAAAGAAACGGAGTTCGGCGTCTTTTAGTACTTCACGGAATCTCATTTTAATGAGGAAAAGGTAAAGCAGCGTGAAATTGATGCTCGCAAGGAACATGAAAGCGATAGCGATATACTCAATAGTTGCGCTATTAAAATAGGCGATGCTTGCTTGGTGGGTGGAGAAACCTCCCGTAGCTACGGTAGAAAGCGCATGATTAACGGCGTCAAACATATTCATGCCCCCTATATGGTATGCTGTAGTGCAGGCAATAGTTAGTAATAAATACAAACTCCATAGCCAACGCGCAGTAGTAGAAATCTTGGGGTGTAATTTCCCAATCTTCAATCCCGTTGATTCTGCTGAAAAAAGTTTTTGGTCGCCAGAACCTATTGTAGGAAGTATTGCTACAGTAAAAAAAACGATACCCATACCTCCAATCCAGTGCATCATACTGCGCCAGAATAGAATAGAGTGGGGGAGTGCGTCAATGTTGGTGAAAATACTTGCGCCAGTTGTGGTAAATCCCGACATTGTTTCAAAAAAAGCATAAGCTACATTTGAAGTGCTACCTCCGATAAGGAATGGGAGCATTCCAATGATAGAGAAGATTACCCATGTTGAAGAGATAATGAGATAACCATCTCGTCGCCCCAATTTGTTTACAGCCTTTCTGCCGATGCGGAAAAGGATGAGTGCCAAGACGAGGGTAATGAGAATGGGTATGCCGAACGTAGCATAGTCTTTCTCATTATAATATATGCCTACTCCAAAAGCTGTAGAAAGCAGTATAGCTTCCAACAAGAGCAACGAACAAATAACGTGTGCTATGAGGCGAAGATTAAGCATTTATTGAGGTTATGTGGTTTTGAGGTGTTTGGTTATGATGTTCTGAAGTTTTGAAGTTCTGAGGTTTTAAAGCGTAGTGACCTAATAAATCTTAAAACCTTATTTGAAATAAATCTCCAAAAGAGAATTTGGAAGAGAAGAATTTTTCTAACTTATGTATGCCGTCTTCAATGCAGAACGCTACGACCACGTCTCCCTCCTGAAGTTGCGTGTTACCATTAATAAGATAACATTTGCCATTGCGAATGAATCCTCCAAGTGTGGTGTTATAAGGGAAGCGTAAGTCTCGAATGAGTTTTCTAGTCACACGACTATTCTTACCCACCTTGATTTCTGCAACATCAGCATTGGCAATAGTGAGGGATTTGAGCGACGCAACGTCTGCTTTCAACATCATTTGGTAGATATGACTGGCGGCAAAGGTTTTTTTATTAATAATGGTGCCGATGTCCAAACTTTCTGCCATACCGATATAATCGGAATTTTCCACCATGGCCACCGTTTTTCTTACTCCCATACGTTTCGCTGCGAGACAGGCAAGAATGTTGGTTTCTGAGTTCTCAGTGGTTGCTACGAATGCTTGTGTGTAGGCAATATTTTCTTCTTCAAGAAGATTCATGTCGCGACCATCTGCCTGAACGATTGTTACTTGTCCTTCATCAATGGTTTCAAGAAAGATGTCTGCCAATTCTTCAACGCGCTTCGGGTCGGTTTCAAAAACCTTTGCGGTCATTGTTTGGGGCATGTTCTTGATAGTGTGAATTGCCGTTGAACTTCCACCAAGAAACATCACGTGTTTTATTTCCTTATACCCATCTTTACCCGCCAAGTTTTTAATTAAGTCAAGATGTTCAGGCATTGTCATGAAATAGACAATGTCATTGGGGGTAATGCAAGTGTCACCGCGTGGAATCAGTGTTTCTGTTCCATGCTTCAACGCTACAATATGGTAAGGGTCATCTGGTTTGCTAAAATCTTTTAGCGGTGTGTTGACTATTGCAGAGTTTTCACGCACCTTTACGCCCAATAGTATCAGTTTTCCATCCTCAAATTCCCACCATTGGCGCACCCATGAACGCGAAAGGTCATGACTAATTTCCTTTCCAGCGAGCATTTCGGGATATACAATGGAGTTGATGCCTGCGTCCTTGAAGAAGGAGCGGAATTCAGGAGTGATGTATTCGCTGTTATCCACACGTGCCACCGTTTTCTTTGCTCCAAGTTTATGAGCAAGCATGCACGACGTCATGTTACGCGCTTCGTCGGGAGTAACACCTATGAATAGGTCTGTGTTTTCTGCCCCAGCGGTTCGTAAGTTGGTGATTGAGGTGGGAGAGGCCACCATCGTCATGATGTCCATATTTCCCATCAACCCATCTAACTTTGCAGATGACTCATCAAGGAGCGTTATTTCGTGTTTTTCACGAGCAAGAAGTCGGGCAAGGTGTGTGCCAACAGCACCTGCACCAGCAATGATGATTTTCATAAGGGTAAGGTTGTGAGGTTTTAGGTTATAAGGTTAAGGAATGTTTCCCAATTTGCAAGGTTGTAACAACCACAATGCAAAATAACCTTATAATCAGCAACCTAAATCATCTTGTCAATGGCATTTAATACGTGTTGTTTATCAATGCCACAAATTTCATAAAGTTCGGGCACACTTCCGTGCTCAATAAATTTATCAGGAATACCAAGACGAATGACCTTTGGCGTATATCCATTGTCAGCAAAGAATTCAAGAAGACTACTTCCCATACCGCCCTTTAAGCATCCGTCTTCAAGGGTGATAATATTCTCATAACTTTGTGCAATCTCGTGAAGCATCTTTTCATCTAATGGCTTTAGGAAGCGCAAATCGTAATGCGCAATCTTGCAATCCGTGTGTTCTGCTTCGTATGCGACTATGGCGTCACTTGCAATATTGCCAATAGGACCAAGAGTTATAATGGCTAATTTTTTACCTTCTTTTAATTTGCGACCAGTGCCCACCTCAACTGCTTCTAATGGACATTTCCAATCCACAAGTCTGCCATTTCCTCGAGGGTAGCGAATGACAAATGTACCCATATTCGGTTGTTGTGCTGTAAACATGAGTCGACGTAACTCGCATTCGTCATAGGGCGAGGCAATGGTGAGGTTGGGAATGGCGCGGAGTGATGCTAAGTCAAAAGTACCATGATGTGTGGGTCCGTCTTCGCCGACCAATCCTGCGCGGTCGAGACAGATGCACATATTCAAATTCAGCAATGCCGCATCATGAATTATGTTGTCATACGCTCGCTGAGCAAACGAGGAATAGATGTTACAGAAGGGCATTCTTCCCTCCTTTGCCATCCCTGCTGAGAAAGTCACCGCATGCCCTTCGGCAATACCCACGTCAAAAGTGCGTTCGGGCATAGCTTTCATCATGGTGTTCATTGAGCAACCCGTAGGCATGGCGGGCGTAATGCCTACTATCTTGTCATTTTGCTTGGCCAGTTCTAACAAAGTGTCCCCAAATACATCTTGGAAACGTGGGGGCTTTCCTGTGCTAGTTTCCTTTATCCGTTCGCCATTCTCATCGTCAAAAAGACCTGGAGCATGCCAGATGGTGGGGTTTTCCTCCGCCTGCTTAAATCCCTTACCTTTGACGGTGTGCAGGTGAAGCAACTTCGGACCTTTCATGTCCTTAATTTCTTTCAGTATGCGCACCAAATCTACTACGTCATGTCCATTAACAGGACCGATGTAGCGGATGTTCATACCCTCAAATACATTTTGTTGATTGGTGAGAAGCGCTTTAATGGAGTTGTTGAATCTAAGGATGGAGCGACGGTTGTTTTCGTTCATCCACCCCCATTGCGTCATCTTGCGTGCAAACTTGTATCTGAGTCTATTGTAAAGGTTGCTTGTCTGAAGTTGCATCAAGTAGTTGGTCATACCTCCCACGGCGCGGTCAATGCTCATGTTGTTGTCATTCAGAACGATGAGCATATTATTGGGCGTGTTTGAAGCATTATTGAGACCCTCAAAAGCCAACCCTCCGCTCATGGCTCCGTCTCCGATTATTGCCACCACTCTTTGGTCAGTTGCTCCATTTTGTAATGCAGCTGTGGCCATACCAAGTGCTGCAGAAATCGAATTTGACGCATGACCACATGCAAAAGTGTCATAATCGCTTTCTTGAGGAGAAGGGAAGGGTTTTATGCCACCCAATTTGCGATTGGTGTGGAAATTGTCGCGACGTCCAGTCAATATTTTATGCCCGTATGCTTGATGACCTACGTCCCACACAAGTCGATCGTAGGGAGTCTTATACACATAATGAAGCGCTACGGTCAGTTCAATCACTCCAAGACTTGATGCCAAGTGCCCAGGATTTTGAGCCAACACTTTCCAAATGTATTGACGCAATTCCTGGCAAAGCAATGGTAGTTGCTCTACTTTAAGTTTACGCAGGTCTTCTGGTGTATTAATTTGTGTGAGTAGCGAGAATGCAGATGTATCTTCCATTACTTCGTAAAGTTGAAGTTATTCCAATAAGCAAAGATACGCTTTTTTTTTGATTTGTAAGAAGTTTGTAAGAAAAAAGTAGGGTGGTGAAATGCTCTAAAATTGTTGAGCAATCGTAATCGTTCGTGGATTTCCAGAAATGTTATAAATGTTTTTCTATATACAATTCGTAATGGCAAACGTGTATTATCTCTACTATAGGTTATACGTAAAGTGAGAAGAATTATAACTTCTAATTTTGTAATACTCTTTATAACTTTTATGTAAGAGGTTTAAGTGTTTTTTCTTTACTAACGATTGGTAAATAATCTACATGAAAAACTTGTACCTATTATAGTGAGAATTATAAGTAACTTAATTAAAATTAATAGTGAGTTAGTTTGAATTATAAGTGAGTTAATTTAAAATGAGTAACGAGTGGTTTTTAGGAAATCTAATGCGATGAAAATCAAGCGTGTGGCTTGGAGATATATCCATACTTTTTGCGGAGTGGTATTGTTGGTTTTGTTTAACTCTTTCAGAGTGCCGTCATCGTTAGATATAGTTCCATAATATCACACCTAATGTCCGCTTTATTCTTAGTTATAGGGTGTTTTCTTAGGTGATTTATATAAAAAACAATTCGAGCATGTGCCGCGACACACGCTCGAATTTCTATAATAATAAATGTGGAAATTTTTACTGCCACTTCTTTTCCAATACGATTGCATCGATTACAGCAACGGCGGTGATGTTGACGATGTCGCGAACGGAACTTTCGAAGTCGGTGAAGTGGATGGGTTTGTTAAGTCCCATTTGGATAGGGCCGATGACTTCACAATCGTCGGACATACCCTTAATCATCTTATAGCTACTGTTTGCAGAGGTGAGGTTGGGGAAGATGAGGGTGTTGACGTCAAGACCACGGAGGCGCGTGAAGGGATATTTTTCATCGCGAAGTTCGCGGTTGAAGGCAAAGTTTACTTGCATTTCACCGTCAATGGCGAGTTCGGGGAAGTCTGTTTGCATGCGGTCAACAACCTTGTGAACTACGGTGGGCGAACCTACGTTGTCTGTACCAAAGTTTGAGTAAGATACCATAGCTATAACGGGTGTGCGGTTGAAGAATCTCACTGTTTTAGCCGAGAGTTTGGCTATGTCGTAAAGGGTGTCTTCGTTGGGGTGACGGTTGATGAGTGTGTCAGCAATGAAGAATACCCCCTTCTTAGAGTTGACGATATGCATCGCACCGAAGTGGTTGAAACCTTGTTGAACGCCGATAACTTCGTGTGCCACCTTGATAGTATTTGAATACTTCGTGTAAAGACCAGTGATAAATGCGTCAGCATCGCCCATCTCAACCATCATCATGCCGAAATAGTTGCGTTCGTACATCTTATCAATGGCTTCTTGAACGGTGTAACCCGCACGTTGCTTGCGCTTAGCTAAAACTTCGGCGTAACGCATACGCATGGGGGCCGCCTTAGCTTCATCGCGAAGGTTAAGGATTTCAATGCCGTCGAGACTGAGGTCCATTTCTGCAGCAATCTGGCGAATCTGCACGTCGTTACCAAGGAGGATTGGTTTACAGATGCCTTCTTCCTTTGCCTTTACGGCAGCTTCGAGCATTTTGGGGTGAGTACCTTCTGCGTAAACTACGCGCTTGGGATCAAGACGAGCTGTGTCGTAGAGGTTTTGCGTGAGCTTACTTTCCTGTCCCATAAGTTCGCGAAGCTGTTGGCGATATGCTCTCCAATCGGTGATAGGTTTGCGCGCAACTCCGCTTTCCATTGCAGCCTTTGCTACAGCCATGGATACGTCTGTAATAAGGCGTGGGTCAACAGGCTTGGGGATGAAATAGTCAGGTCCAAATGTGAAGTTACGAACCTGATAGGCGCGGTTTACGATGTCGGGCACAGGACGGCGTGCGAGGTCGGCAATGGCGCGTACGGCGGCCATTTTCATCTCTTCGTTGATGGCAGAAGCGGCCGTGTCAAGCGCACCGCGGAAGATGTATGGGAAACCGATAACGTTGTTAATCTGGTTGGGGTAATCCGTGCGACCTGTGCTCATTAACACTTCGGGGTTTGCTTCCTTTGCGTCTTCGTAAGAGATTTCGGGGACGGGATTGGCAAGGGCGAAGATGATGGGTTTGTTTGCCATAGTGCGCACCATGTCCTTGGTGAGGACATTTCCCTTAGAGAGACCAACGAATACGTCAGCGCCCTTGATGGCATCTTCAAGTGTGTGAATGTCGGTGCGTGAAGTGGCAAACTCTAACTTTTGAGCGTTGAGACCGGGGCGGTCTTTAGAAATTACGCCCTTTGAGTCGAGCATTACAATGTTTTCGTGACGTGCGCCGAATGCGCAATAGAGTTTCGTGCATGAAATAGCGGCTGCACCTGCTCCGTTTACCACAATCTTAACGTCTTCAATCTTCTTTCCTGCAACGATGAGTGCGTTGATAAGTCCAGCGCATGAGATGATGGCTGTGCCGTGTTGGTCGTCGTGCATTACAGGAATGTCGAGTTCTTCCTTTAGTCGACGTTCAATCTCAAAACATTCGGGAGCCTTGATGTCTTCAAGGTTAATACCACCAAATGTTGGAGCAATGGCCTTAACGGCTTGGATGAACTTTTCGGGGTCTTTCTCATCCACTTCAATGTCGAAGGCATCCACGCCTGCGTAAATCTTGAAGAGCAAGCTCTTACCTTCCATAACGGGCTTGCCGCT
>CALFGU010000168.1 GCA_937877685.1 uncultured Prevotella sp. | reverse complement strand
TAATTACACAATAACACATTTTTTGTGCATATAAAGTTAAATTTTGCTAAAGAAAAAACCAAATCTGCTTTATCAAACAAGCAAAATGCTGTATTTTTGTGCCGATTTTAGTTTAAAAACGTTTAAATTAATGCTTGACAATTGAATAATTGAGGAATTTTAGTTCTCGCAACACTGTTCTCACAAACACTTTTTCAGACTCATATTCCACCATTTGTTCCTCTGTCGATAATACATATAAACTTCATGACCAACAAAATATCCTTGTTAAAAAAGATTTTAGATATCTTAAAATCATCATTGTTAAGTGGTGTCTGCGTAGGTATTGCGGGATTTGGTTATCTTGCCACACGCGACATTGTCGGTAGCATTCTGTTTGCTTTCGGACTCATGGCGGTAATTAATTATCGCCTACGCCTCTACACAGGTTTTGCAGGATTCATCAAGCGCAACGAAGTGCCCCACCTAATACTCGTGCTCTTTGGCAACATCATCGGTTGCTTGCTCGTTGCACTTTTAGCACGCACCTCTCCCCAACCTCTTCAAGAAGCAGCACAATCCATTCTTGAAGGACGACTTGCTATAGGTCCACTTCGCGGAGGACTTCTTGCTATAGGTTGTGGATTCATCATGACCACGGCAGTCACCTTTGCTCGTAAGGGAAACATTCTCCCCACCCTCTTTGGTGTTCCTCTCTTCATTGTGTGTGGTTTCCCCCACTGTGTTGCTGATGCGTTCTATTACCTCACAGTGCCCACCGACTTCCTCTTTGCGCACACAGGCGAAATCCTTTGCTTCTACATAGCGATTGTATTTGGAAATTTTATTGGATGTAATTTTTATCGCTTAATTACAGGGGCCAGCGCATAATTCAATCTCTTCATATTAAAAAATTGGATTTTCATTCTTCAAGAAGGACTTGTTGGAGAATGAGAATCCAATTTTCATTAACTACTTTCTAACATTGATAAACAAGACAAACGGAGCGCTGATAATGAAATAAATCCAAGACTGCATCAGCACTACATTTTTTACATACTTTAGAAGGCAGAACAAAGTCTAACATTCGGCGCACAATTTGTAACTTAAGCGCTCGGATATTAGACTTTGTTTTTGGCATTTAAAATAATGTTCTTCGCATTTGCTGTTAAAGCGAAAACAGAGTGCTTTTCTACAACTGCAATCAAGACACTACACGACTCTGTCTATTATAAAAAGGTTGACACATATTATATAATAGAAACTGGATACTCACTTTCTCAACAATGGTACTTATTGATACATGAATATCCAGTTTTCACGTTGTTACAACCAACAAAAATTAATCGTTAGAATAAAAGTGTCTGCACATAGTAAGCAAGCAAACCTGCAAGGTAACCTAAGAAAGCGACTCCAGTAATCGTGCGAAGATACCAACCGAAACTGATGCGCTCCAATCCCATTACAACAACTCCTGCTGCACTACCTATAATAAGCATAGAACCTCCTACACCTGCACAATAAGCCAAGAGTTGCCAGAAGATTCCATCACATGCAAAGTCGCCACCCATACTTGGGTCATACATACCCATACAACCTGCCACAAGAGGCACATTATCAACAATGCTTGAGGCAACACCTATAATTCCCGTAATGAGATACTGATTACCAGAGGCAACATCGTTTAACCATGTCCCAAAAGCCGACAAAGCGCCAATCTCTTGAAGCGTTGCTACGGTCATAAGAATCCCCAAGAAGAAGAGAATGGTTGTCATATCGATACGTGAAAGTATGCTTGCTACGCGATATTTAGACGATGTGTTTTTATTACGCCCGCGACGGAAGAATATCTCCGTCACCGTCCATAACACGGAAAGCGCCAATAAAGCACCCATGTAAGGAGGTAAACCTGTGAGCATTTTGAAGACTGGCACAAATACGAGTCCGCTTAACCCCACAACAAATACAGCAGTGCGCTCCTTCTCGGAAAAGTTCTGTGACATATCCTCCGCCTTATGGGTGGATTCTGATGTATCATACGTCAATTCTCCTTTCAAAGAATATTGAAGAAGGAACGTAGGAACAATGATGCTCATAATGCTTGGCACAAAGAGACTAAGGAGAATACCCTCGGTTGAAACCAAGTTACGTATCCAAAGCATAATAGTTGTCACATCACCGATAGGCGAAAAGGCGCCTCCTGCATTAGCCGCTAAGATTATTAATGAAGCGTAAATCATGCGTTCCTTGGAATCGGTCACTAATTTGCGCAACACCATAACCATTACAATACTTGTGGTTAAGTTGTCTAACAAAGCAGAGAGGAAGAAGGTAATGAATGCGACACGCCATAACAACTTACGCTTATTGGAAGTAAGCAACTTGTTACGCACAAAGTTAAAACCGCCATTGGCATCAATGATTTCAACAATAGTCATTGCTGCCATTAAGAAGAAGAGTATTTCACAGGCTTCACTCAAATGGTGAAGTAAACTTGCCTGTGCATGCTCCGTAGGATTTACCTCTCCGCTAATGAAAGTATCAAGACCGAGATAATAACACGTCCAACATGCCACACACATAAAGAGCGCAATCGGCGCCTTATTGATTTTAAGATTGTGCTCTAAGACGATACACAAGTATCCTACAATGAAAATACCAATAATTAATGTTGCGTACATAATCTCTTAGAACTTTACAAATTTCAACAACTCTTCAACCTCACCTACGTTTAAAACGCGCACCTCTGTTTGTGGTTCGTACAACAAATCCGTGTACTTATAAACCTGTATTACCGCAAAGGTGTTATCCGATGCCTTAAGGATATCTAAGCGTATATTACCTATATCTTTAGAACAGAACATCTGTGTAACTGGACACTTACCAGTTGCAACAAATTGCTTAATTGCTGAAAGAGCCTCTGCATCATAATGTTTTGTTTTAAATTCCATCTTTGACATAGTAGGCAGGAAATACAACGCCTTTCCTCCTACAACATAACATACAATTGCAGCAATGACAGAAGCGATACCAATTCCCAAAAGCATTACAACAGAGTTTTCATCTTCGCCTGCAAGATTAAGAGAATAATAGGTTAAACCTATACCCAGAAGTAACAAAAGTGTAGATAATACGACGTTCTTAACATCTATACGAACACCCAAATCAGGGTGAGAAAATTCTTTGATAGTATTCATAATTCAATGTAAATAGATTTATAGTCGTTCACGATCAACAGAGATTAGAGCAGGTTTGTTACCCACTCTATTTGCAGATTGTTTAAACGACTTGTAATTTAGAAATAAGAGAACAAACGTTAGAGCAGAATTTGAATCCCGCTCTTTAACATGCTCCTAAATAGCACAAGAAAATTATGAACACTAACGGATAATCTCCCTCAATGCATAGACATAAAAAAGTTTTGCTGTCGTACAAAAGAAGGGAGTTGACGCAGAAAAGATGCGCCAAGAACAATGATTAGAAAAGGAAGTTAGGTTTCTTACTCTGCGACCTAAAGATGTGGCAAACGAAGGTATAGAACGACTAGAGTAAGTGCGCACCGTTCGCTCTGAAACTGATTGAGGAACAGTTACGCTCTGAACAACTTGAACAGCATAAACATCACTTCCTTTTGATATGCTTAAAATGCCTTGATAGTCTTGTTGTTCACAAGTTTGAATAGTTGACTCTTGTACAATAACTGCAAATTCTTTGCCATCTGAGTGAGCAAAGCAAACAGGACTATTGAGCACAACGCTCAATAGCCCCAAAAGCAATGTTATGTACAATTTCTTTTTCATTAAAGTTGGCAAGAAAGTTAGAGAACAATAGAATTGAAGAGAAGAGTTATCTACTAAATGCATCATCAATTACATTATAGTCAACATCACTCACTTATCATAACCCATATCTTATCCTCCACTTATCTTAACTTACTATTTCGCATAACTTACCGCACGCGTTTCACGAATAACGGTAATCTTAACCTGACCAGGATAAGTCATTTCATCCTGAATGCGCTTTGCTATGTCAGCAGAAAGTTGGTCTATTTGCTTATCATCAATCTTATCTGCACCAACAATTACGCGGAGTTCGCGACCTGCTTGAATTGCATACGTCTTAACCACTCCAGGATAAGACATTGCGATATTTTCAAGATCATTCAAACGCTTAATGTAAGCTTCAACAATTTCACGACGAGCACCTGGACGTGCACCGCTAATAGCATCACACACTTGAACGATTGGAGCAATAAGACTTGTCATTTCCATTTCGTCATGGTGAGCGCCGATAGCATTACAAATCTCAGCCTTTTCCTTATACTTCTCAGCCAACTTGGCACCATAAAGAGCGTGTGGGAGTTCGTTTTCTTCATCGGGCACCTTACCAATATCGTGGAGCAAACCAGCGCGCTTTGCCTTCTTGGGATTCAATCCCAATTCCGCTGCCATTACGGCACAAAGATTTGCTGTTTCACGAGCGTGTTGAAGAAGGTTCTGACCGTAAGAAGAACGATACTTCATCTTACCCACGATACGAATAAGTTCGGGATGAAGTCCATGGATACCAAGGTCAATAGCGGTACGCTTACCTGTTTCGATAACTTCTTCATCCACTTGCTTCTTCACCTTCTGCACTACCTCTTCAATACGTGCGGGGTGAATACGTCCGTCGGATATAAGTTGGTGAAGCGCTAAACGACACACTTCACGACGAACGGGGTCGAAGGCAGAAATTACAATAGCTTCGGGAGTATCATCTACGACAATTTCGACACCAGTTGCTGCTTCAAGAGCACGAATATTGCGACCTTCACGACCAATGATACGTCCCTTTACTTCATCGTTATCGATGTGGAAGACAGTAACACTGTTTTCAATGGCTGTTTCAGTTGCCGTGCGCTGAATGGTTTGAATAACAATCTTCTTTGCTTCCTTAGAGGCTGTAAGCTTTGCTTCGTCAACAATTTCGTTGATATAAGCCTGAGCATTTGTACGAGCTTCATCCTTCATGGATTCAACGAGGCGTTCCTTTGCCTCCTCGGCGGTAAGACCAGAGAGTTCTTCCAATTTTTCACGCTCCTGGAGTTGCAACTTTTCAAGTTCTTCTTCCTTCTTTTGGATGAGTTGGAGTTGCGTATTTACCTTTGCCTGATTGTTCTCAACTTCTTGCTTACGACGATTGAGTTCATCCTGACGCTGGTTCAAACTAATTTCGCGCTGCTTAAGTTTGTTCTCTGCTTGCGCAATTTTCTGATTACGCTGTTGAACTTCCTTTTCAAGCTCGGCCTTTTTGTTTAAAAACTTCTCCTTAACTTCAAGGAGTTTCTTCTCCTTAATAACCTCCGCTTCCTTGTTAGCATCAGCAAGTGCTTTCTTATATGTCTTTTTCAACACATAACGAAAGAAAACATATCCAACGATGCTACCGGCAATGAGGCATACTGATGAAATTATGATTTCAGTAGTCATTACGATAAATTAAATTTATGGTGAGAGTATATCATTACTATTGATGTAAAAATAACTCTCAACGCGTTAGAGTATAAAGTGTTCAAGAATAAAAAATGCACCAACGATTCATCATCCCTAATGCAAGAGAAGATGAATTATTGGTGCGTGTCAATGTAAGTAAGAAAGGTGGAAATTAAATTTGTACGTTTGATTCTGAAAGTGAAAAGCAAGGCGTTGGCAAAAAGATAGGGACGTAAACCTAACCTCTGTGCATCAACATGCATAACACCACCCAGAAGGGTGCTTTATTTCAAAACGTCTTCAATTTCCTTGGTGAGTAAGTCAATTGACTTGCTATAAGGTTCAGTGTCTATGTTCTGCTCTAATTGTAAAGACTTCACGGCGAAGTCGAGCAAAGCGATAGACATGTATTTGGCATCCACTTGATTGGGATATGCCGTCTTATATTTATTCAATCGTTCGTTAATCAGCAAAGCCGCCTTACGGAAGATTTCTTCCTGATCGCGACGCACGGTAATCTGTTGCATTTGACTACCGATAAGTAACTGAATAACTAATTTATCACTTACTGCCATATTATTGCGCTGTTACGATTCTATGAATACTCCACAAGGTCGTGAAGCACTATTATTTATACATTAAGCAGCGCGATACACTTATCAACATCGCGCACCAACTTCGCCAAGCGTTGCTTAGCATCTTTCAACTCGCTATCATTGACTTCTATCATCTTAGCGAGTTTAAGGTTGGCGTAATTTTGTTTATGGAGATTTACTTCGGCCTTCATTGCCTCTAACTCGCCTTCTTTTTGCGCCACTAAATCCCAGAGCTCAGTGTTTTCTTTCTTGAGCTCTTGATAGGCAAGAATAAGTTGACGAATTCTTGTTTCAAAGGTATGTAATGCCTTTTCTTCCTCCTTAGTCATGTCGTAGGATTGTACCTATTGGTTTCAAACTATTGCAAAGTTAACATTTTTATCTTTTGTAGCAAACAACTGTAACCTTTTTTCTTGAAGAAAAACTTCAAAGAAGTGATTTTACTCCTTATTTTTCAACGAAAAACTATTCTTCGGCAGAAGGTTTGGGTTCTTTCTTTGCAAGCATCAAAATATTGTAAACATATTCAGAAAGCCATGCTTCAGAATACCCCAAATTTGCTTGATATTTACGAATGCCCCAACAAGTTTTCATTACAGCATCGTCTTTCCAAGTGTTCTTTGTTAACACGTCATGCACAGATTTTTCTGTCATTCTGCGGAAGGCGTCTTTAAAGAAACTGGGCAAGCGGAACTTCCACTTCATCAAGTTGCCCATCAACATCATGGTGTCTTGCGAAAATGCTTGAAACTGGATAAAATAACCGCGAACATCATTAATTGTACGGCAATTTTTCTTGATGCTTCCGTCAATTTCTTTAAAGAAACCGTCAGAAATGCCATACATTTCCTGGAGCATTTTCTTACACTTGTTCTTTTCGCCCAATCCAAGTTTGTTATTCACTGTCTGCACCTTCATTGTTTGCTTAAACACACGAAGGTCGGGAAGCATGGCAAGGTTAGAAATACCAAGATTTGCCGCCATAACGGCTTGGTAATACACACGAATAAGCGACATAAAGTCCTCCATGCCACCTACTCGCCAACCCAATTCTGCTTCTGTCTTTTTCTTTTTGAAAATATCAAATAATCCCATTTTATGAGTCCTTTAATAGCGGAGTACCCCAAATGGTCACTCCACACCTGTTAAAATTGGCACAAAATTAACACATCAATGGGGAATATCAAAATTTGCAAGGTAGAAAGTGCAGGTTTTAGTCAATGAAACAACAGTTTACCAAACTTAAGAACTACATTTGTTAAATATTATGTGTAACTTCGCACGGATTTAACATCCCAATCATGTCTGAAAGTTTCCTCACACGCATCATTAATCTGCTCAACCGCGCGAAATCGGATGGGCTCACTTTTGATGCACTTACGTTTCACATGTATAATAGTGAGCAAGACTTTTTTGACAAAAAAACGGAGATGCGCACCGTTGCCGCGAAGGTGAGAAACATACTTGACGCGTACAACACGCATATTATTTGCGACGAACAAGGGGCCTATCACCTCAAAAAGGGGATTCCACACCAACTTTCCTTCAACTTTGAGGCGCAAAACGAACAAACCGAACCCGAAATTCTCATTACAGAGGATACGATTGAAGACGATTCAACCCAGCAACTCCTTTTTGACTTCTTTGAAGAGGATACCAACACACCACCCAACACAACTTCCACCACATCCCCCTATCCCTTTCCAACGTTATTTGACAACGACCCTGACTTCTATTAACACGCCAGCCAACCTCAGATTTCCTCCAACACCCATCAGACACAAACAGCCCTGATTCTCAATACAATAAAACAAACCGTATTTGCCTCAAAACTAAGTCTCAAATAATTTTTCTTAAGTCTCACTTAATTTAAATTGTTTGAGACTTAGTTTTTCTTAAAAGTGATTTAATTTTTGTGGGGTTAATTATAGTTCTATCAAATTGCCAATCCGCCTTCATTTTAAATCTCCTCACGCCCACTATACCTCTCACTCTTGCTTTTGCAACTTTGTTGCAGAAACACATTACCCTTTTGTCACACCCAACTTTTCTTCGTAATTTTGCACAAATTTTTAGATACTCACCGCCTTTTGAAGGCAGAATTCACATTTTTATGAAGCAAAAGCTCCTCATTCTTCCTTTCGTTATGCTTACAGGTGCATGTTATGCAACAGCACAAGTGAATCACAATCACTCTCACGAACATAAAGAAAATAAGGAAGGACACGTGCACACTGAAAACTGCTCACACACAACAACCCAAGAAAAGCAAACTGAGCACGTACACACAGAAAATTGTTCGCACAATCACCCTCCTAAAAAGCAAGAAACTCACGTTCACACGGAAAATTGTAGCCACGGACACGACCATAATCATGACCTTGAAGAACTTGAGGGCGAACTTGGAACAGCTACAGTAACTGCTAAGCGCAAGGGTGTTTATAAAGACTGGCGCTCAACGGAAAAGGTGGATATGATAACCAGTTCCGAGCTTCTTCGTTGCGCTTGTTGTAATCTCGGTGAAAGTTTCCAAACAAATGCAGCCGTTGATGTAAGTTATTCTGACGCAGCAACGGGAGCCAAGCAAATCAAATTGTTAGGTCTTGCTGGTACTTACGTACAGATGCTCACTGAAAATATGCCCAACTTCCGCAATGCTGCTCAACCCTATGGTTTAGGTTATATCCCTGGTTCATGGATGGAAAACATTAGCGTTTCTAAGGGTACGGCGAGCGTTAAAAACGGTTTTGAAGCCGTGACAGGGCAAATCAATGTAGAATATCTCAAGCCCACCGCCGCAGATGCTTCTCCCCTCTCATTTAATATTTATGGCGACATTGATAGCAAGTTAGAAGTAAACCTTGCCAGCATGCATAAATTAAAGGGACATTGGAGCACTGGCATTCTTGCGCATGCTGAGAAAGCGCTTGAAATGCATGATGACAACAACGACGGATTTGCCGACATGCCCCAGATGAAACAATTCAACCTCATGAACCGTTGGCATTACGATGGTCATGACAAGAATTTCCAATTTGGTTTCAAAGCGTTGGGTGAAGACCGTCAGAGCGGACAACTTGCTAAATCAGTAAACTCAGGTGAGGAGCGTTACCACATTGGAGTAGCAACCGATCGCTATGAAGCCTATGCCAAGGGGGCGATTGGTATCAATCACGACCGCAATTCAAACATCGCATTTATCCTTTCGGGTTCATGGCATCATCAAGATGCTGTTTATGGTCACAAGGCGTATGATGTAAAGCAAACATCAGGGTATGGTTCGCTCATTTACGAATCAGACTTTGGTGCACACCACAATCTTTCTGTAGGGTTAAACTTTACACACGACGACTTTTCTCGTAAAACCGACCTTATGGGCGTTAACACCCTCACAAAGTCAAAGACACACGAAACTGTTGGCGGTGCATACGCACAATATACTTATAAATTGAGCGACGACTTTACCGCTATGGGAGGTCTTAGAGTTGACAACAGCAATCTTCACGGCACATTCGTCACTCCTCGTGCACACATCAAGTGGTCACCCTCATTCTTTGCTCACTTCCGCCTTTCTGCAGGTAAGGGTTATCGCACAACGCACATCCTTGACGAAAATAACTTCCTCCTTGCAGGTTCACGCCAAATGATCATTACTGACAACATTGACACACAAGAGGAAGCATGGAACTTTGGCGCTTCAGGTCAGTTCAAGATTCCCGTTGGCGAGAAAATCTTGAACCTCGATGTGGAATATTATTACACAGACTTCGTAAAACAAGTGGTTTGCGACATGGACAACAACGCTCACGAAGTGCAGTTCTACAATCTTGATGGCGATAGTTACTCTCATGTAATTCAGGCAGAAGCAACTTACGAACTTCTTCCCCGCTTGAACCTCACCGCTGCTTATCGCCACACCATTTCAAAAACCACCTACAAAAACCTTGGCACCCTTGACAAACCCCTAACGAGCAAGTATAAAGCATTACTTACCGCTGGTTATGAAACTAAGGGTAAAAACAAATGGCAATTTGACCTCACATCTCACCTCAACGGTGGCGGACGCATGCCTAATGCATATTTGAAAACTGACGGCACACAGTCATGGAAGGAAACCTATGACGCATTCTTCCAACTCAGTGCACAGATTACGAAGAATTATGGCAAATGGGCATTTTACGTGGGCGGAGAAAACCTCACTAACTATAAGCAAGAAAATGCCATCATCAATGCCACAAATCCGTGGAGTCAGGAATTCGATCCCACAATGGTTTACGGACCTATGCACGGTTGCAAATTCTATGCTGGTTTGAGATTTAAACTTTAAGTTATTAAATCTCCATTCTGTAGGTTCTTAATTATATAAACGAAGAAACGGGCATATCAGTTGATCACTGACACACCCGTTTATTTTTTTGTTTTCTAAATATTGGAGTATTTAATCTTCAACTAACCAATCAAAGAGAAACGCAAGAGGAGTTCATCCTCAAGCAATTTAATGCGCTTATCCTTTATTGCTATAACCCCTTCGCTAACCAAGGCTGAGATTGTTCGAATAGAATTACTTGTTGTCATATTCGAATAATCAGCCAATTCCTGACGCGTTATATCCAAATCAATATAGCCTTCTAAATCAACACCAAAAGTATCTCTAATCGTAAGCAAAGATTCAGCCATGCGTCCACGAATATGCTTCTGCGTAAGACTTACCATACGCTTATCAGCAATACCTAAATCCGTTGCCAATTCTTTCACGAAGAAACTCAACACAGCAGGACATTTCGCCATCACTATTTGAAGCAAATTCATGGGGATTCTGCAAAGGGTAGTCTTACCAAATGCCGCCGCCCCAGTCACATAAGGTTCATGAGCCAATGAGGCACGATAACCAAAGAAACTGCCTATTCCTAGCATACGCATAATTTGGCAACGCCCACAAACGCCTTCACGATAAACCTTTACCGCCCCTTCAACAACAAGATAGAGATGATTCGGAGACTCACCTTCACGATAAATGATTTCATGACGCTTAAATTCCACCATTTCTGCCGAACGCTCCAACATACGGCGCTCTTCATCAGGCAAAAGATTTAACAGAGGAGATAATAAATTAATTGTTTCGCTTCCAACAGTATTAAGTTGATTCATAAGTCCTTAAAATCAGTTTTTCACAGAAAGAATTTAGTTAAGTAGTTTGTCTAGTTGTTTCATGATTTGTGCTCTACAACATAAATCTCGGCAAATGTAATGCGGATTTTTGATGTAACCAAGAATATTTCAAAAATGTTTACTTTACATTACAAATTTCACACAAATATTTTTGAAAAGTAAGGGGGAATTAGGAAGTAGAAGCGCCATATGTTAAACCTTTTAAAGTACAACTAAATTAACTATTACCCGCAAATTAATTGAAACACTTCGCATTGTTAAACGAACAACCCATAAAATCCTTCAACTCTTATTGTATTGACTACTTACGTTAAGGTTAAATAAATGAATAAAAACCACTCAAATTCGGGGATTCGATGCCCTAATTAGCGCCGGAAATACCCGTTTTGTGCCGAAATGTTTAAATTTCTAAAAAAAATCTTTTTAGATACACAAATAATATTTATTTTTGGGGGTGAATTGTAAACAGCAATTATCAAAACCATAAAAAACTATATTCATGGCGTACTTAAAATTTGACAGAACGCAGATGACGAATCTTCAAGACTCGCTCTTTAAGGAGTTCTTGATTACGAATCAGTCTGGAGCGTATTGTTCCACCACTTTGGTAGGGTGTAACATTCGTAAGTACCATGGTCTTTTGGTAGGTCCCGTACCTGCTATTGACGATGAAAACCACGTATTGCTCTCTTCACTTGACGAGACGGTTATTCAGCATGGTGCAGAATTTAATCTTGGTTTACACAAGTATCAGGGTGAAAACTATAGTCCGAAGGGACACAAGTACATCGTAAGTTTTGAATGGGACAAGGTGCCTACTTGGACATACCGCATCGGTGGCGTATTGTTAAAGAAGGAAATTTGCTTCCGCTCTGACCACTTCCGTTTGTACATCCGTTACACATTGCTTGAAGCTCACTCTGCTACGACACTCCGCCTGAAACCTTATTTGGCATTCAGAAGCGTGCGTCATTGGACTCAAGAAAACGGTAAGGCAAACACAGCTTACCAACCTATTGAGAATGGTTTGAAGATGTGCCTCTATGAAGGTTATCCCGAATTGTTCATGCAGACGGATACACCTTGCACCTACCACCACGATCCTAATTGGTATAAGGGTTTAGATTATCCAAAGGAACGCGAACGCGGTTACTATTCTTCTGAGGACCTCCTCGTGCCTGGTTATTTGGAAATGCCCATCACAAAGGGACAGAGCATTATCTTCACTGCTTCACTTCGTGAAAAAGAACCTGCCCTCTTGAAACCTCTCATGGAGGAAGAAATGGCAAAGGCAGCTCCCCACGATAGTCTCTATCACTGCCTCGTACATGCAGCACATCAATTCCGCGTACAGAAAGAAGGTGAAGAATACATCCTTGCAGGTTATCCTTGGTTCAAGAGTCGTGCACGCGACCTCTTTATCTCGCTTCCTGGATTAACACTTTCAATTGGCGAAATCGAAGCGTTCGAGACTTACATGAGTACCGCAGAAAAGGCGCTTCGCAACCTTATCAATAATGAACCCATCAGTGTTGACATCCATGAAATGGAACAACCCGACACTGTGCTTTGGGCTATCTGGTGTATTCAGCAGTATGGTAAATATGTAGGTCGTCCAAAGTGTTATGAAAAGTATGGCGCATTGCTCAAGGATCTTGTGAAGTACTTGATGAATGGCGGTCATTCAAACCTCTTCCTCCACGACAATGGATTGCTCTATAGCAACGGACGCGATAAGGCGGTGACTTGGATGAACTCTACTTACAATGGTCGTCCCATTACGCCTCGTTCGGGTTACATTGTTGAGTTCAATGCTTTGTGGTACAACGCCATTAAGTTCTACCAGCAGATGTTGAGCGAAACTCCTGGACCAGAAAACGAAATCTACGCTGCAGAGTGTGAAGAATTGGCTCAGAAGTTGCAACAATCTTTCAAGAATGTATTCCTCAACGAGCATGGTTACCTTCTCGACTATGTAGATGGTCAAATGCAGGATTGGAGCGTTCGCCCGAACCAAATCTTTGCAATCGCCCTTGACTTCTCACCGCTTGACATTAAGGAACGCAAACGCGTACTTGACATTTGCACTCGTGAATTGGTAACTCCAAAGGGTGTACGCTCACTCTCACCAAAGAGTGGTGGTTACAATCCTCTCTATGTAGGTCAACAGACACAGCGCGACTTCGCTTACCATAACGGTACAGCATGGCCTTGGATTACTGGATTCTACCTTGAAGCATACTTGCGTATATATAAGATGAGTGGTGTAAACTTTATCGAACGTCAATTGATTGGTTTCGAAGAAGAACTCTTCTATCACTGCGTAGGTACAATTCCCGAACTCTTTGATGGTAATCCCAGATTCTCCGGACGTGGTGCTATTTCATTTGCAATGAATGTGAGCGGACTTTTACGTGCTATCAACATTCTTGACAAATACACACGCGAGTAAAACAGAGCGTCGCTATCATCCATCAAAATTCAAAAGTGACGTTTATCACACATTTATTATAATAGATTATAAACACACCTCTGCAACTTGCTCGTTGCAGGTTGCAGAGGTTAAACATAAGAAACCATGAAAGTATTAATGTTCGGTTGGGAATTTCCTCCTCACATCTTAGGTGGTCTTGGTACAGCCAGTTATGGTTTGACCAAGGGATTATCCCTTCAGTCCGACATGGAAATTACCTTCTGTCTGCCCAAACCTTGGGGTGATGAAGACAAGAGTTTCATGAATATCATTGGTATGAATGAAACTCCCGTAGTTTGGAAGGACGTGAGTTGGGAATATGTAAAAGAACGCATCGGTCATAAGTGTGATCCTCAAACTTACTTCGACCTCCGCGACCATATCTATGCAGACTTTAGTTATCGCTATACAGATGACTTAGGTTGTATCAATTTCTCAGGTAGATATCCCGACAATCTTCATGAAGAAATTAACAACTACTCAATTGTAGCAGGTGTTATTGCACGTCAACAGCAGTATGACATTATTCATGCTCACGACTGGTTGACTTACCCCGCAGGTATTCATGCAAAGAACATTTCTGGGAAGCCCCTTGTTATCCACGTTCACGCTACAGACTTTGACCGTTCAAGAGGTAATGTAAACCCAACGGTGTATAGCATCGAAAAGGACGGTATGGACAATGCAGACTGCATCATGTGTGTATCTGAACTCACGCGCCAAACGGTCATCAAGCATTACCATCAAGACCCAGCAAAGTGTGTAACGATGCACAATGCCGTTTATCCATTGGAACCCGAAATTCAGGAAATCATCAAGAAGGGTCGCACCAAGAAGGACAACAATGAAAAGGTGGTTACTTTCCTCGGACGTATCACCATGCAGAAGGGTCCTGAATACTTCGTCGAAGCAGCAGCACTCGTACTTCAGCGCACACACAACATCCGTTTCTGCTTTGCAGGTTCTGGTGACATGCTTGAAGAAATGATTGAACTTGCAGCTCAGCGCGGTATTGCTGATAAGTTCCACTTCCCAGGATTCATGAAGGGCAAGCAAGTGTATGAAACATTCCGTGATAGCGACGTTTACGTAATGCCTTCAGTTTCTGAACCCTTCGGTATCTCTCCGCTTGAAGCAATGCAGTGTGGTGTACCCTCGATTATCAGTAAACAAAGTGGATGTGCAGAAATTCTCGATAAGTGTATCAAGACCGACTATTGGGACATTCACGCTATGGCAGACGCCATGTATTCAATCTGTACGAACGAAGGTCTCTACGAATACCTCAAGGTTGAGGGCATCAAGGAAGTTGATGAAATCACTTGGGAAAAGGTTGGTTTGAGAATTCGCAAATGCTACGATGAAACAATCGAACGCTTTAACAAACACTAAGGTTGGTTCTAAATATTAAAAAAATACTATCCACAACTATGAAAACAGTTTGCTTATATTTTGAAATTCACCAAAATATCCACCTAAAGCGCTACCGCTTCTTTGATATCGGTACGGACCACTATTATTACGATGACTATGAAAATGAGCGTTCAATAACTGAAACAGCAGAACGTTCTTACGAACCCGCTCTTAAGGCGCTTCTTGAAATGGCCGACATGTACGGCGATTACTTCAAATGCGCTTTCTCGCTCTCAGGTTGCGCTATTGAAATGCTTGAAACATATGCACCTCAGGTCATCGAACTCCTTCAGGAACTCAACAATAAGGGTTGCGTAGAATTCCTCGCAGAACCTTATTCTCACGGTTTCTCATCTATCAAGGATCCCGAATGCTTCAAGGAAGAAGTTGACCGCGTGTGCAAGAAGATTAAGGCACTCTTCGGACAGACTCCCAAGGTATTCCGCAACTCTGCCCTCATCTATTCAGATGAAATTGGTGAACTCGTTGCCGACATGGGCTTCAAGGGCATGCTCGCAGAAGGTGCAAAGCAAGTGCTTGGATGGAAGAGTCCCCACTTCGTTTACGGATGCAACCGCAATCCGAACCTCAAGCTCCTCCTCCGCGACCACAGTCTTTCAGAAGATATCTCTTACCGCTTCAACGACTCTTCATGGAGCGAATATCCCCTCTTTGCAGACAATTATGCACAGTGGATTGCTAACCTCCCCGAAGAAAGTCAGGTTATCAACCTCTTCATGGAACTTTGCGCACTCGGTATCTTCCAGCCCCTCTCTTCAAACATCCTCGAGTTTATGAAGGCACTCCCCGCTCAGCTTAAGGAACGTGGCATTACCTTCTCAACTCCCTCAGAAATCTGCTCAAAGATTAAGTCTGTAGGTACAATCGACGTGCCCTACCCCACATCTTGGGTAGACGAAGAACGCGACCTCTCACCATGGTTGGGTAATGTAATGCAACAGGAAGCATTTAACAAGCTCTACAGTGTTGCAGAACGCGTACGCATCTGCAACGACCGTCGCCTCAAGCAAGACTGGGACTACCTCCAGGCATCTAACAACTTCCGCTTCATCTCAACAAAGCCCAACTCTTACGGCGCTTACCGCGGTATCTACGACTCTCCCTATGATGCCTTCACAAACTACATGAACATTATTGGTGACTTTGTAACTCGCGTGAACAACATTTATGGTGGTATGGAAAACGAAGAACTTAACTCGCTCCTCACAACCATCAAGAACCAAGATGAAGAGTTAGCTGTTAAGGAAAAGGAAATCAAAAAGTTGAAGCAGGTTGTGGCTAAACTTGGTGGTGTAGAAGCTCTTGAAGAACCTAAAACTGAAGTTCCCGCAGCTCCTGCTAAGAAGACTGCTCCTAAGAAGTGTGCCCCCAAGAAGACTACTGCTGAAAAGAAGGAAGCACCTGCTAAGAAGGCACCTGCTAAGAAGGCTACAGCAAAGAAGTAATCAAGCGATTCAATCATTTATATAAAGTAGGGAGAACCAAAATCTCCCTACTTTTTTATGCATAAAGCTTTATCGATGAAAATTGAAGTTAATCCTAAAAACACTCCTCGTGCAGAGGCGTTTGAACTATGGATGTCATCACCGATGCCAATGGTTACACTGACGAAGACGTTTAACGTGAATCCTCTCAGAAAAGTCGCCAAACGAAAGAGGGTGAAGTTTAACGCTCTCCTCTGTTGGTGCATCGCAAAGGCAGCTAGTCAGAAGAAGGAATTTTACCTACTACCTGAAAATGGGAAACTTTTCAGCTTTGATCGTATAGCGATAAACGTAATTGTCACCAACAACAAGGGAGGAATCTGTTCATGCGACGTCCCCTTTGTTGATGACTTACCTTTATTTTTATCTAAGTACGACGAACTTACTCTCCAAGCTATCACAACGTCTCAAAGTTCTTTTCTTGACGACCACTTCGTTGTTGGCACTTCTGCAATGATTCAAACTGAATTAGACGCTGTTGTCAATCAATACACCGAGAAATTCAGCAACCCCATGGTGATGTGGGGTAAATATCGCAAAGGTTGGTGGACTACAACCCTTCCTTTATCTTTCCAATTCCATCACGTCCAAATGGATGGCGGGCATGCTGCAAGTTTCTTAGAATCGCTTCAACAAGAAATCCTAAATCTCCGATGAACACGCCACCACCCATAGACTCCTCCACTTGTGAGGAACGAATTGCTTATGTCCGTTCTCAATGGAATTGCATGAACAATTGCGAACTCTGTGGCAAATGTCACTTCTTGAAGGGGAAAGATGCAGAGTTACTCTACGCAGACTACATCAATGGCACCCGCTCCTATCTTGACATTACATTGCAATTGAGAAGGCAAAAATAGGATACTAAAGAGTTGTACTCACACATCAAGGAGTCAGCTTTTATTTTTACGGAGATTGTTGAAAATAAGAGGGAACTTGTTTGAATTATTTATGAGATGCTAATGCAAAATCATAGAATCGCAGAGAAAGTGAAGAGGTTTTCTGCTTAATATGTAAAAAAAGGGGGCGATATTACCGCCCCCTTGCCAAGATATGTTTTATTTTTCAACAAATAAAAAAAGCAGATAATCTTTCGTATTATCTGCTTTTTCTGCATTTTGCGGAAGCTGGGGGATTCGAACCCCCGGTACGGTTGCCCGTACGTCAGTTTAGCAAACTGGTGGTTTCAGCCACTCACCCAAACTTCCTTTCCGCATTTATTTCTCAAATGCAGTGCAAAATTACAACATTTTTTGAATATGCAAAGTGGTTGTCCTATTTTTTTTACAAAATAGTATAAAATTCTACCGTATTAACCACCATTTACCTATTGAGTGCGCGGAGAAATGGCAATTTTCAGTAATTCTTTAGCCAGTGTGGTAGGCTCAAACACCTGCCTTGCTTCATCCAGCAAGAGTCGCTCATCCGTGTAGCGCGCTGAGAAGTGACCAATCAGCAACTGGCGCACTTGAGCTGCCTGTGCGATGCTTGCGGCGTTAGCTATGCTTGCTCCGAGCGTATCGGCCTATGGTCAGTCTAAGTCGCGATCAAACACTCTTGTAAAGGATAAGGACTATACGGTTAAATACACTAAGAACAAGGCTATCGGCACCGCTACGGTAACCGTAACCTTTAAGGGTAACTATTCAGGCTCCAAGAAGCTCACCTTCAGCATTAAGCCT
>CALFGU010000167.1 GCA_937877685.1 uncultured Prevotella sp. | reverse complement strand
CCTCTTCCCATTCCGAACAGAGAAGTTAAGCCCGTCCGCGCCGATGGTACTGCGTCTAGCGGGAGAGTAGGTCGCCGCCACTTTTCAGAGAGGTTCTTCAAGATTTTGAAGGACCTCTTTTTTTGTTTCAGTTGACATGTTTTTATGTACTATTTGATTTAAGAGTTATATCTTGTAGAGTATTTAATAGATTTACTCAGCTATGGTTTATCGCAATATGCAGTAAGATACACCGATGAAGAAGACTTCTTGCTCTATCAGGATTATCGCCAAGATCAAGCGCTGCTCAAGATTCTTGAGAATCCAAAGCATAATCAATACGGCACGTACTACAAAAATGGGTATATGTATATCTTCGCAGGATTGAAGAAAGATGATTCAGTGCAGGAGCACTTGAATTATAAAGACAAGTTCTTGGACAAAGAAACGTTCCAATGGGAGAGTTTGGCGAATTTGTCTGCTAAGCATGAGCAATTGCAGAAGGAGAGCAAAGGCGCATTTGTTTTTGTCCGCAAGGTTGAAATGAAATATGGTGTAACGTTGCCCTTTACTTTTGTAGGAACTGGCCATTTGACAAATCCCCGAAAGAATGCCACCACTAAGGGATCTATACTATATGACATTCATTTAGATAAACCTCTTCCTGATGATTTGATGGAAGATTTTCAATGGATTGCTTAATATAAAAGTGAGGAGTTCGGCAGCGTATGCTACCGAACTCCTCACTGCATTTTATTTTAATAGCCAATAAGCAAAATACCTTTTAATGGTAGGTGTAATCGATTGCTGATATAAAGAGTTTCAAGAAACGTTTTTACTGATTGGTAATCGTGTGACGAACGTTCCTGCCCATTGACTTTAAATTTATATTCGTTAAGTACAGCTATGACAAGGTATTCCACTTCACACATCATGCATGCTTGGAAAATATCCTTGAGAAACTGATTATTGAATACAGCTCTACCAGCTTCAACTTCTATAACAATTTTATGGTCATTACTAACTGCGTCTGCCGCAAAAGATTTATCAACCTCATCATTTTCGCTAAACAGAACAGGTACAAATATTTGTTCATTTGCTGCTTTCCCTATTTCTACAGAGAAATCTATAGCTTCTAAATATGGCCGCAATAGTGCAAGCATCTCGTTTGACTTTAGACGCTCGTCATTGCCCTTCGTTTCATCAACTTTCTTGAAACAGTCAATTATTTGTCTTATTCTCGGTGTAACTCCTTGTGAACGTGGAAAGAATTGAAAGTTTATCATAATATATAAAGGTTTAGATTTATCTTGATTTTAGTTAAATCATATAACAAAGTTAATGTTTATTATCTTCACAGCCGACATTTATGGTACTAAAGTATATAAAAGAAACAATTTTAACTAAAGAATCCGCTTACTGCCTACCTTCCTCTGGAAATCGAGGTCCCCAGCGGTGGTGACCAGCAGTTCCGGCGATGAGGATACTGATGCGGATGCCGGGGATGGAGCGGAGCGTTTCGCTACAGGAAAGTAGGGTGGCGCCAGTAGTAAAAATGTCGTCGATAAGAAGGACGTGCTTGCCTGTAAGGGGGTGAGGGGGCATTTTGTTTGAGACATCGTGCGGGGACTGAGAAGGGGTGTGCGGAGGGTTATTATGCGTTTGTGGCGCGAGGGGATGCGTGGGTGCGAGGTGTGCTCCGAGCATTTCGAGGGGAGTGGGAGCGCTTGCTTCGTGGGTAATGCAGGGGATGGTGAGCGTGAAAATGTCTTTTACGTTTTCGTGGCGCAAGAGTTTGTGAGTCTGCGTTTGCTTTTTGTTAGCCTTGCTGCGCCGTATGCTTTTCGTGTCAATGGGGATGTGCGTAATTTCGCTGACGCCTTTGGCGATGCGTTCGCTTTGGTTATACCCACGCTGCAGTTGGCGCCATTTGGCAAGGGGGAGGGGAATGATGCAATCGATGCCCTCGAAGAAATGCGTGGGAAGGAGTTCGGTGGCCATGAGTCTTCCCAAGTAAATGCCGATTTCGGGGCGGTTGTTGAATTTTAGTTGGGTGATGATGTTTGCATAATCGGTGTGCGGATAATAGTGCATGTAACTGCTGGCGCGCACAATGGGAATTTTCCCCCAGAAATAGCGCTCTATGGGATTTCCCTCCTGCCTCTTGTAGTGCGTAAGCGGCATATTGATGGTACACCCTGTGCAACACACTTCTTCCGTAGGCACCAACGGACGCCCACACACGATGCAGGTGCGGGGGAGCAGGATGCCGAGGAGGTCGTGAAAGAGTTTGCGGAGCATGCTTTAAAGGAGAGGATAATAGTTTCTATAGTAATTATAGTGACTATAGGGATTATAGTTGCTATAGTATTTATAGAACCTATAGTATTTATAGTTGCTATAAGGGGGATGGGCATTATCAACATCGGGCTGTATCAAGAAGGAATCAAGATACAGCCCGATGTCGGTTTGTTTTAGAAGGGGAGGTCGTCCTCAGGAGCAGCGGGTGCTGCAACGGGAGCGGGGATGACTGCTTCAGGAGCGGCGGGAGCGGCAGCGGGAGCTACGGGTGCTGCTGTCTGAGCGGGAACTACGCGCCAAGCACGGATGTCGTTATACCAGCGACCATTGTATTCGCGAGCGTTGATGTCGAACGAAACGGTTACTTCTGCACCAATCTGCAAGTTGTATTCGTTGATTTTGTCTTCACCAAACACGTTGAACACGCAACGACGGGGGTATTGTTCCAATGTTTCGATAACGTAATCCTGTGATGCCCATGCGTTACCTGAACGCTGTGACTGTCCGCTGCGCTTTTCCATGACAGCGATAATTCTTCCTGTAATATCCATAGTTAAAGTATAAATTTGTTTCGACTTTTGGTGAATGTGGTGTTCAGGATTTTGTGATTTAAGTTCTTGATTGTTAATGCGATGACTGAACCCTTTAGCTCTGTTCGTATCACCCCTGAAACAAAGAGAAACTTACGGCGCACGAAGTTACTTATTAGTCGCGCAATAAGTGATACAGTTTTCCGTAACACTAAAATCCTTTTTCCGCTTCAAAATAACCCATAAAATTTCCGCTTTTTTGCGGAAAGTGGGCAATTCTTGTTTCGATGCAAAAGTAACCAAATTCTTCGACAGAGCAAAGCGCAAGGGGGTAATTTTGGTCGAACATTTTTGAGGTGGTTCTTATTCTTTTCGGATGTAAAAATAATGTGCTTTATAGCGCACATTGTCGTATCTTTTCCGTAACTTTGTGGAGAAAAATCTAAATGAAATAAAATATGAAATTTACTGTTTCCAGCGCTTTACTTTCTCAGCGCCTTCAAACCATAGGTCGCGTCATCGTGCCCAAGAGTAGTCTTGCAATTCTCGAAAATATCTTGTTCAAAGTTGCCAATAATCAGCTCACACTTGTGGCTGCCGACAGCGAAACTACGCTTACCTCAACCCTTGAACTCGTTGATTCAGAGGGCGAAGTAAACTTCTTGATTAATGCTAAGACCATTCAAGACGCGATTCGCGAAATTCCCGAACAACCTGTTGACATTTATGTAAACGAGGAAAACTTCAGCATCACTATCGAATACCAAAACGGTAAGTTTAATTTCGTAGCGCAGTCTGCTGAAGAATATCCGCTCCCTCCCGCAATGAAGGAAGAGGGCGTGAAGTTCTCAATGGACTCTCAGATGCTTTTCAACGGCGTTAACCGCTCGCTTTTTGCTGCCAGCAATGATGCGTTGCGCCCTCAGATTGGTGGACTTTATTTTGACGTTCAGGAAAACGAAACTGCGATTGTTGCAACCGACGCTCAGAAAATGGTGTGCACGAAATATCCTGGTGTAAGCGCTGGTCAGATTGGTTCGTTCATCCTTCCTAAAAAGCCCGCAAATATGCTTAAGGGCTTCCTTGCAAAAGAAGAAGGCCAAACGCAGATTGAGTTTAGCATGCGCAACGCTGTGTTTACCACAGAAGCCTATACAATGAACTGCCGCCTCGTTGAAGGACGCTATCCGAATTATGCAGCAGTTATCCCCGTGAACAACGATATTGTGGTGACGGTTAACCGTGTGGCGCTCATCAGTGCGTTGCGTCGCGTGTTGCTCTTCTCTAACGTAGCCAGCGGTTGCGTAAAGTTGAAGTTGGAAGCGAATAACATGCTCATCTCTAGCCATGAGTTAGACTTCTCAAAGTCGGCAGACGAATCATTGCTCTGTGACTTCAGCCAAAGTCCGATGAGCATCGGTTTCCGTGGCAGTTTCTTGCTTGAAATCCTCAATAACATGGAGTCGGAAGAGGTGGTCTTCAAACTCGCTGGTCCTAACCGTGCGGGACTTATCCTTCCCGTTGAGCAGAAGGAAACGGAAACCGTCCTCATGATGATTATGCCCATGATGATTAACGACTAATGAGTCGGAACGTAGTTACTAACAGCATTTTATAGGCAAGTTATAAATCCATGAAACTCAAACTCACTCGCCCTCTTATCTTCTTCGACATCGAGTCAACGGGACTTAGCATTTCGACGGACCGCATTGTGGAACTCTGTTTCATTAAGGTGCACCCCAATGGCAATGAAGAGGCGCAAACCTTGCGTTTTAATCCCCTCATTCCGATTTCTCCCGAGGCTTCTGAGGTAACTGGCATCACGAATGAGGATGTTAAGGATTGCCCCACCTTTAAGGAAAAGGCTGCAGAGTTATCAAAGATTTTCTCAGGGTGTGACATTGCGGGGTATAACTCAAACACGTTTGACGTGCCCCTTCTTGTTGAAGAATTCTTGCGTGCTGGTGTCGATTTTGACATAAACAAGGCCAAGTTGGTGGATGTTCAGAGCATCTTCTTCAAGCGTGAACCACGCAATCTTACGGCTGCTTACAAGTTCTATTGCGACAAGGACCTTGAAAACGCACACAGTGCCCTGGCTGACACACGTGCTACGTATGAAGTGTTGCTCTCACAGTTGGAACGCTATCCCGATTTGTCGGGCGACGTAAACTTCCTTTCTGATTACACACGTCGCAATGACAATGTCGATCTTGCTGGTCGCATTGTCTATAACGCACAGCGCCAAGAGGTGTTTAATTTCGGGAAATACAGAGGTCGTCCCGTCGTAGAGGTGCTTCAGCAAGACCCTGGCTTTTATGCGTGGATGATGCAGGGAGACTTTACGCAGAACACAAAACAAGTGCTCACCAAATTGCGCCTGCGTTTGCGCTAAGTGACGCTTGGGTGGGAAGGGGCAGTAGTTTTTAGACAAAAGAACATAAGAACATCATTTCCTTATGGCTATTCCTTGGGCGTAAAATCACGTTTTTTCTCCCCACAAGAAAACATCAAGAGCGTACAACTCATTGCGACGAGTTGTACGCTCTTTTGCATTTTTAAAACCCTGACTCCCGTAGCAATGAAAAAATGTTGCGGTGAGTAATGTGGGAAATGCTTACAAACATCGCCCGTAGTTTTGTGGTTCACCGAAAAACGAGTATTTTTGCAAGTTAGATAATAATAACTAATGAGCATCAAATTTTAAGTTATGAAGAAGATAGTTCTCACAACTGCCGTATGCCTTTTCTCGGCAGTGTCCATGTTTGCACAAAGTGCGGAATCAACTACTCCCGTAGTAACCTCTGCCACCCCCGAAGTGACTCAGTCAACTCCCGTAGTTACTGCTGCTCCCCAGGTAGTGACTCCCACCCCCGCAAAGTATGGTTACTTGAGTTACACTCAGGTGTTGGAAAACATGACTGAGTATAAGTTGGCGCAACAACAGTTGAAGGACCTTCGCGCTAAGTATGAAGCCGAAGCGCAATACAATGAAGCAACTTTCCGTCGCCAATTTGCAGAATATCTTCAGGGACAAAAGGAATTTCCTCAGAGCATCATGCTCAAGCGTCAGCGTGACTTGCAAGAGGCTTTGGAGAAAAGTCTCGCCTTTCGTGACGAAGCGGAGCGCCTCTTAAAGCAAGCCGAGGCCGAAATTCTTGCCCCCATCAAGGCACGTCTTGCTGATGCCATAAAGATGGTAGGTGGCGCCTACAACTTAGACTATATTTACAACGTAGATACCAATGCGATGCCCTACGTTAACCCTGCGTTGGTGATGGACGTAACAAAGTTGGTGGAACAACAGTTGCAACCCCAACAATAGCGTACAAAGTACAGCGTACAGCATACAACCTCCGTGCGGAGTGAGTTTTCCTTGAAAAGGGGTATAACTCCTGCAAGTTAACTAAACTCTGTGTGCTGTCAACTATACTCATCGCTCTGTTAGTTGTACTCTGTACTCTGTTAACTGTACTCTAAATTGTACTCTAAACCCACTCCCTCTCATGCATCCCATAGGCATTTTTGATTCAGGTTATGGCGGTCTGACGATTTTGAGACAGATTCGCGAGCGATTGCCCGAGTATGATTACCTCTACTTGGGTGATAATGCGCGTGCGCCTTATGGTTCGCATTCTTTCGAGATTGTTTACCGCTACACGCTACAGGCCGTTGAGGAACTCTTCAGTAGGGGGTGTGAACTGGTAATCCTTGCCTGCAATACGGCATCTGCGAAAGCCTTGCGCACCATTCAGCAAAACGACCTTCAGCGTTGGGGGAGCGAGAAACGCGTACTCGGGATTATACATCCCACCGTCGAAGCCCTGGGCGACTTAACCCAGTCAGGGCATATCGGAATTTTGGCCACACGAGGCACTGTCCAATCGCGCTCTTACAACATCGAAATCGCGAAACTCTATCCCGAGATGCAGGTAGTAGGAGAAGCCTGCCCCATGTGGGTTCCGTTGGTGGAGAATAACGAACACGAGGGTCCTGGTGCCGACTATTTTATCCAGAAGCACTTAAACGCCATCATGACTGCCGACCCGCAGATTGACACCCTCATTCTGGGGTGCACACATTACCCCCTCTTGCTCAAGAAACTCCACGAGCATGCACCAAAAGGCGTGCGCATCGTGCCACAAGGCAAATACGTGGCCGCAAGTTTGGATAACTATTTACACCGTCACCCCGAAATGGCCGCGCGTTGCACAAAGGGCGGCACCTGTAGGTTTCTCACCACGGAGAGTGCTGAAAAGTTCAGCGAAAATGCCTCTCTCTTTCTTCATAGTCCCGTAAAGGGCGAACAAATTCTGTTGCAGTAATGAAACAAACCCGTTACATACTCCTTCTTCTTCTTTCCCTGATTGCCGTAGCGTGTGCCAATCCCGGCGCAGGCCCAGATGGTGGTCCCTTTGACGAACATCCCCCCTACATTGTGGAGATGAGTCCGAAGTTGGGCCAACCTAATGCCAAGGAAATGAAGGTGCGCATCGTTTTTAACGAAAACATTAAGGTGGAAAACCCAACGGAGAAGGTCACTATCTCACCCCCGCAGGTCATTACGCCTACGATTAAGTATAGTGGGAAGAAGATTAGTGTCGAACTCCATGACTCGCTCCTGCCCAATACGACTTACACCATCGACTTCTCAGATGCCATTGAGGATAATAACGAAGGCAACCCCTTGGGGCAATTTACGTATTATTTCTCCACTGGTGAGCAGGTGGATACGTTAGAAGTTTCGGGTCACATCCTTGACGCTTCCAACTTAGAACCCATTAAGGGCATGTTGGTGGGGCTCTATGCCGACACGGTGGATTCTGCGTTCACCACTCGCGGATTTCAGCGCTTGGGCAGAACGGATGCCACGGGGCGTTTCTCAATCAAGGGCGTTGCTCCCGGTAATTATCGCATTTATGCCGTAAACGACCAGGACAATAACTTCCACTTTTCGCAAAAGGGCGAAATGTTGGCCTTCTATGACAAGGTGATTACGCCCTCTTCTTATCCCGACATGCGTCAAGACACACTCTGGCGCGACACGCTCACTTACGACACCATTCTTAACGTGCCCTTCACGCACTTTGTGCCCGATGACATCATCTTGCTGGCATTCCTGGAAGACGGACAGGCGCGTCATTACTTGAAAACCGAACGTAAGACGCCCGAAGTCTTTACCACATTCTTCACAGCCCCTTCCGAGCACGTGCCAACGATTAAGGGACTCAACTTCGACGCTACAAATGCCTTTGTAGAGAATCGCACGAAGGGTAATGACACCATTCAATATTGGCTACGCGACACCTTGTTGATGGAGCAAGACACCCTGCGCTTCGTTTATTCCTATGAAACGACCGACGATTCGACAGGCGTCAACTTCATCTACGACGACACGCTCGAGATTGTGCCCCGCAAGACGATGAAAACCATTCGCGAGGAGCGCCAAGAGGAATATGAAAAATGGGCAAAGGTACAGGAGAAGCGCCGTAAGAAAGGCGAAGCAGCAGAAGCGCAAATGCCCCCCAACTTCCTCAAAATCGGCGGACGCCGAAACAGTATGATTTCGCCCGTTCAGAATCAGCCCCTCGAGTTTGATGAACCCCTCTTGCGACTCGACACTGCCGCCATCCACTTACTCCGTATGACGTCAGACACTACCTCCATCGAGGTGCCCTTCCGCTTACTCTCCGACCCCTATGACATTCGCAAATTTAAAATCATGGGCGAATGGCGACCCGGTCAGGATTATGAAGTACACATTGACTCAGCCGCCGTCACGGGTATCTCAGGTCGCCACACGGATAATTTGAAATTCCGCTTCTCAATCGGAACGTCGGAAAACTATGGCTCTGTCTTCTTCCTACTTCCCGATGCGCCCAAAACGGCAGTCGTTCAGTTGTTGAAGGATGATAAGAAGGCGGTGGCACAAGTGAAACTGCAAGACCAGCGTGCCGACTTCTTCTACGTAGAACCCGGAGAATACTATGCACGTGTCTTTGACGATGTCAACGGCAACGGAATGTGGGACACGGGTGAGTATGCCCAGTTGCGCCAACCCGAAATGACGTGTTACTTCCCAGATCGGAAGAGCACACGTCTGAACTCCAGTCAC
>CALFGU010000166.1 GCA_937877685.1 uncultured Prevotella sp. | reverse complement strand
TTCATTTTTTCTTTCCTTTATATTCTTTATTTAGTTTTATAAGTTTTATTAGATCATAAAAAGTTTTTAAATTAGCATGTGATAAATCTATACCTATACCAAGTTCTATTGCTTTATTAATAAGTGCCTGCATTGTTCTGATACTGCAATCAGTCAGATTGGTTGCAGAATAGAAATACTCTTTGCCATCGCTTTCGGATTGTCTTGCAATATGATAACCTTTCCCATTTCGATTAGCCGAAATTATCTCCGGACGTTTATCATGATTTTCAAGACTTTCATAGGGTAGGAGATTGTCATAGAGAACCTTTCCAGAGAACGAGATGACGGATATACGGATATTTTCAAATGGTGTTTTATTTGTATCGATTTTAAGTTCTATTGCTTGAGTTGCATCTAAACTTTCCAATAATTCTATGTTGTAATTCTGCAATCTTTCGTTGATAAATTCAGACTTGAATTGCTTTTCCCTCAAATATTGAAAGACAATAAAACAGACTATTATAGTCCAAGTGAAAGCAATCAATATTAAGAATAATCTTCTGTGATAAGACAATTTAATCTTTGAAACCATAACCAAAGCCTGAACGTGTTACAATATACTTTCCGTAAGGGTCAATCTTAGCACGGAGGCGCGTAATGTTCACGTCAATCGTACGGTCCAACACCACGACTTCGTCACTCCACACGCGACTCAAAATTTGCTCGCGCGAACAAATCTTTCCTCTATGGCGAATCAAGTAGGTGAGGAGTTCAAATTCCTTCTTTGCCAATTTTACCTCCGCCCCGTCAACCGTGCATCGCTTAAATTCCAGGTCCAGACAAAGCCCTTCAACAATCAACAGATTGCTTTTCTCCGCTTCTGTCTTGGCGCCGTTTTTTGGGGCAGACACTCGGCGCAACACGGTCTTTACTCGTGCCACAACATTGCGAATGGTATAAGGTTTGGTGATGTAATCGTCCGCCCCAATATTAAGCCCCATGACCATATCATCCTCCGAGTCGCGGGCGGTGCAGAAGATGATGGGAATCTGCGACGTGCTCACGTCTGCCTTTAAGAGTTTCGCCATCTTGATGCCACTCATTTCGCCCATCATGATGTCCAGCAGGATGAGGGCGTAGTTGCAGAGGTTATAGTTCAGCGCTTGCTCAGCGCTCAGGGCGTAATCAACATCGAAACCTTCGTTCTCCAAGTTGAGTTTTAACACTTCACATAGCGTTTCCTCGTCATCAACAATCAATATGCGTTTAGACTCCATATTTATATATAATGAAAATTCAGGTGCAAAAGTATAGAGATTTTCGGAGCGAAAAAAGAGCCGTTTTGAGATTTAACAAAAATGTAACAATTAGTCTCCCAGTGCGCATTTTAACGGAAGCATCATCGTTTTGTAACAATCCTGAAACATAACTCCCGTACTTTTGCAGTGTCAAAAAACAACAAGACGACGCATCTGATCAGATAGAGAAAATGAAAACTATTTAACAACCTAAAATTGACACATTTCAAATTTATGAAAAAGAATTTCATTTTGGCCAGTATCTTGGCCAGCACCTTCATCACTGCTCAGGCACAGGAGGCAAAGCAGGAAGCCCCCAAGGGTAAGGCAATTGTTCAAGTGTTTGGAAACTTCCATTCGGGGTTTGGCGCACAAAATGACGACCGCGGTTTTGACTTGGAACGTAGTTACCTCGGTTATGAGTACAAACTTGGAAAGGGACTTTCGGTGAAGGGCGTGATGGATATTGGGAAGTCTTCAGACGTCAGCGATAATCACCGCCTGGCGTATATAAAGAATGCGATGGTTTCGTGGAAGACAGGTAAGTTGACCCTCAACGGAGGTCTTATTTCTACCACGCAGTTTAATTTTCAAGAGAAGTTCTGGGGATACCGCTACGTGATGAAATCCTTTCAGGATCAGTACAAGTTTGGTAGCAGTGCCGATTTAGGGCTTTCTGCCACTTACAAGTTTTCCGACATGCTTTCTGCCGATGCTATCGTGGTGAATGGGGAAGGTTATAAGAAGGTACAGAAGAACGACGGTTTGAAATACGGTTTAGGATTCACGTTGACACCTATTGAAGGCTTCCAACTGCGTGTGTATGGAGGTTTGAACGAAAGTGCTGAAGAGGGTAAGAAGGATATTGCAAACTTTGCGGCATTTGCAGGTTACAAACATGAGCAGTTTACCATCGGTGCGGAGTACAACCACATGTGGAATGCTTCTAACAAAAAGGATGCTGATCAGTATGGTTACTCCGTCTATGGGTCGGTTAAGGTAGGCAAAACTACAGAACTCTATGCTCGTTTTGACGACCTCCATTCAAAAAATGATTGGAACAAAGCAAAGGATGAACAGGCGGCAATCCTTGGTGCACAATTCAAATTGGGGAAGTACGTTAAGGTTGCGCCTAACTTGAGAATGAGTATGCCCAAGGCAGACGGTGCAGATAATAAATACGCTGCCTATGTGAGTTGCTATTTCGGCATCTAAAATAAACCAAAATATGTTTATAATAACCTTAAAATTAGTTAAGTATGAAAAAGATGATTCAGTCAGTATTGACGTTTGCCCTTGCCTTCGCAATGGTGGCATGTAGTGGAACAAAAAGTGAAGGACGTGCACCCCAGGAACTTTCTGGTGCAGGTGCGACATTCCCCCTTCCTTTCTATAATGTAGTGTTTGAACAATTTAGTCAGCAACATGGCGATGCCGTGGCTTACGGTGGAATTGGTTCGGGAGGCGGTGTGCGCAACTTGCGCGATAAAATTGTGGACTTTGCCGGTAGTGATGCCTTCCTTTCTGATAAGGAAATGGCAGAGATGCCTCCCGTAGT
>CALFGU010000165.1 GCA_937877685.1 uncultured Prevotella sp. | reverse complement strand
GGAAAGGTGAAAGGGGAAAGGTGAAAGGTTAACGGTGAAAGGTTAACGGGGAAGGAGGAAAGGGAAAGGGGAATGGATAAGGGGGAGGGGGAAATGGGGACGAAGATGCCTTTAACCGTTAATTGTTCAACGTTAACCGTTCCCCGTTAACCGTTCACATTCCAATTGCGCTCGTCGCGCCATCACTTTTTCAAGAAAGGCCTTGTGAGCATCTGTTTCAGGATTGAGGGGGCGATGCGCCAAATCGCGTTCTGTGCGTTCCCATTCCTGAGCAAATTTCAATGCCTCGGGAGTGAATGCCCATGATGTGAAGCGTTGCCAAATGTAATTCACCGCCACTTCGGAGGGATGCAACATGTCAGAGGCATAAAAGCGATAATCGCGCAATTCATCCAAAAGAATTTCGTAGGCAGGGAAATAGTGCACACGCTCCATCTCTCGTGTGAGTTCCTCAATGGCTAAAAGCAGGGTTGCCTTGGCACGCTGATTCTCCACCATGCCATACTTAGCATAACGATAGGGACTCACGGTGAAGATGATTTCTGCCGTGGGGTTTACGGTCCGAATGCGCTCCAAGAGGGTGTGCCATCGCTCCACGATTTCCTGAATGGTTAGCGAGCGCTCCACAAATTGCGAGGCGGGTTCCTTATGACAATTTCCCACAACGCGACCTGCGTGTTCATACACCCGATTCGTGCCGAAGGTAAAGCAAATGACGTCAGCCTGTCTCAACTTTCCGCACGCCTCACTGAAACGTTCCCCCACCCTTTTGCGACAAGTCGCTTCATCGGGAGCAGAAAACTCGGAAGCGTGTAACCAACTGTGCCACAAGTTATCGCGTCCCTCAAAAAAGCATGCGTCAGGAAGTCGCTCATCAAGCATTGCCTCAAGGGCAAGAGCGATGCTTTCAGGGTTGTAAACCACTCCGAAAGGATTCACCTCCACTTGCAACCCCGAACGTTGGAGTTGTCCGCCAATATGCGTAGCAAAGCAAGAACCAACGAGCAGAAAGCGCGTTGAAGGAACAATGCGCGGCGCCTGCTTTGGGAGAACAACGGGGGTCATTAGGGGCATCATGCGAAATAAGGTTTATGGGGAACTCATCTAACGAAATGCAAATTTATAAAATTCAGAGATATAGATTTTAAAATTAAGCAGATATTTGCGTAAACCTGTTATACGAAAAATTATGTCTTACTTAATTCAAATTAAGTCTCACTTAGTTTAAATTTAGTAAGACTTAATTTTGATTGTTTGTAATCTATTAAAATCACGTAAAATAATGTTCGTTTTTACTCCTCTTTTTTGTAATTTTGCAAGGTTGAAAATCAACGAAATCACAAAATAAAATCACATCAATAGAACATCTTTCCACAAACTATGGATAAATCAAAAATGAAAACCCTTTTCCGCTGGACAGCAGTAGGAATTATTGGTGTAGGATTGGGCATTATGGCCTACAATGCCTTTGTTCCGAAAGAAAATGAGGATTTAAAGCAAGCTCCAGCAGGAGCGCCTCGTAAGCAAGCGTTGCAAGTTCGCACGCAAGTTATGGAACCCCGCAAATTAACGGACGCAATGACCATTTCAGGTTCGTTATTACCCAACGAAGAAGTAAACCTTTCGTTTGAAACTGCGGGTAAAATCACGAACATCTACTTCAATGAAGGTGCGCAAGTGAAAAAAGGACAACTTCTTGCCAAACTTAACGATGCGACACTCCAAGCAAATTTGCGTCGCTTACAAGCACAACAGCAACTTACGGAAGACCGCCTGCGCCGTCAGCGTATCCTGCTTGAAAAAGAGGCAGTAAGTAAGGAGGCTTTCCAGGAAGCCGAAGCGGCATTGCTCTCACTCCGTGCTGAGATTGAGCAGGTGCAGGCACAGATTGCGCAAACAGAATTACGCGCGCCTTTTGACGGAACCATCGGGTTGCGTAAAGTCAGTGTGGGTAAATACGTAAGTCCTTCAGAAGCAGTTGCGGCACTGACGGCAACTGACGTGTTGAAGATTGAATTTGCAGTGCCCGAACGCTATGCGGGAAACCTCCATGCGGGAGATACGTTGAGTTTCATCGTTGAAGGAGACCTTGAAAAGCGTCTTGCTAAGATTTACGCTACGGACTCTCGTGTGAATACGGATACCCGTACTTACACCGTGCGTGCGCTTTATAACAATGCGAACCACGCACTCATGTCAGGACGTTACGTGCAGGTGACGCTCACCACTCAGCATTTCAACAACACACTTGCCGTTCCCTCAGAAGCAATTATCTCTGAAATGGGTATTGACAAGGTATTCCTCTACCGCAACGGCACTGCCCAACCCGTGGAAATCAAGAAGGGACTTCGCACAGATAAGGAAGTGCAAATCATCTCTGGTCTTGAAGTGGGCGACACTGTTATTACCAGCGGTACGATGCAGTTGCGCATGGGCATGAAGGTGGAAATTGCGAATTAATAAGTTTAGGTTTTAAGGTCGCTTCGCTTAGAGGTTTTAAGGTTTTAAGAACCCTGCGGATTATCCCCTAAAGTTCCTAAAGACCTTGAAAACTTTTAAAGCCTCCACATCCTTAAAACCTTAAAACCTCACAACCTTACAACCTCACAACCTTACAAATGAATATCTCCGAACTTAGCATACGCCGCCCTGTGCTTGCCACGGTGCTCACACTCATCATTCTGCTCTTTGGTGTTGTGGGCTACCTCACATTAGGGGTGCGCGAATTCCCTTCTGTGGATAATCCGATCATTTCGGTGACCTGTTCGTATCCAGGTGCGAATGCGGAAGTTATTGAAAACCAAATCACAGAACCCCTTGAGCAGAACATCAACGGTATTCCTGGCATCCGCTCGCTGACGAGTGTCAGCCAGCAGGGTATGAGCCGCATCACCGTAGAATTTGAACTTACAGTCGACCTTGAAACGGCGGCGAATGACGTGCGTGACAAGGTGTCGCGTGCGCAACGCAAATTGCCGAACGACTGTGACCCTCCCACCATTTCGAAAGCCGACGCTGACGCTTCGCCCATCCTCATGGTGGCGCTACAAAGCGACAAACGCTCGCTCTTGGAACTCTCTGAAATTGCCGACCTCACCGTGAAGGAGCAACTCCAAACGATTCACGAAGTCAGCAGTGTAGAAATCTGGGGTGAAAAGCGCTACTGCATGCGCCTTTGGTTAGACCCCGTGAAAATGGCGGGTTACTCCATCACTCCGATGGATATTAAGAGCGCCCTCGACCGTGAGAACGTGGAACTTCCCTCGGGTTCGATTGAAGGTGACAAAATGGAACTTGAAATTCGTACCCTCGGGCAGATGCACACCACAGAGGAATTTAACAACCTCGTGATTAAGGAAGATGCAGGTCGCCTGGTGCGCTTCTCCGACGTAGGTACTGCCGAAATTGGTCCGCGTGACTTAAAAAGTTACATGAAGATGAACGGCGTGCCCATGGTGAGTGTGGTGGTGATTCCCCAACCTGGTGCGAACCACATCAACATTGCCGACCACGTTTACGAACGCATGGAGCAAATGAAGAAGGACCTTCCCGAAGATGTACACTTCGAATATGGTTTTGACAACACACGCTTCATCCGCGCCTCCATCTCGGAAGTGGAAACTACGATTTACGAAGCCTTCATCCTCGTAATCCTCATCATCTTCCTCTTCTTGCGCGACTGGCGCGTGACGCTGATTCCCTGCTTGGTGATTCCCGTTTCGCTCATCGGTACATTCTTCATCATGTACCTCTGCGGATTCTCTATCAATGTACTTTCAATGTTGGCTGTTGTGCTTGCCGTAGGTCTTGTGGTAGACGATGCCATCGTAATGACGGAGAACATTTACAACCGCATCGAGAAAGGCATGCGCCCCTTTGAGGCGGGGATTGACGGGGCAAAGGAAATTTTCTTCGCCATTATCTCTACGTCTATCACCTTGCTTGCCGTGTTCTTCCCCATCGTGTTTATGGAGGGACAGACAGGACGATTGTTCCGCGAGTTCAGTTTCGTGGTGGCAGGTTCGGTGGTGATATCATCCTTTGCCGCACTTACCATCACTCCCATGCTGGCAACAAAACTGCTGGTAAACCGCGAGGAGAAGAACTGGTTCTACCGCAAGACGGAGCCCTTCTTCGTGGGACTTAACAACATATACTCGCGATGGCTTGCCGCCTTCCTGCGCCGACGCTGGATGGCAATTCCCCTGATGGTAGTTGCTCTTGGCGCTTGCGTGGCAATGTGGATAAACGTACCTGCCG
>CALFGU010000164.1 GCA_937877685.1 uncultured Prevotella sp. | reverse complement strand
ACATCAGTCGAAACGCCCTGCCGTAACCAAACTTCGTGCTTGTTTTCGGGGTCGCACGCCAATATCTCGGGATATGCGGCAATCGCGGCTTGCGAATGTCCAGGGATATCGACTTCGGGTACAATCTCAATAAATCGTTCTTTGGCGTACTCTACAATCTCCTTAATTTCTTTTTGAGTGTAGAAACCTCCGTATTGTTCGCTATCGGGGTTGACATTGCCATATCCCAAACCCTTGCTCTCGCGCCAAGCACCGACTTCGGTCAGTTTAGGATATTTCTTTATCTCTATGCGCCATCCTTGGTCCTCCGTCAAGTGCCAATGAAAACGGTTCATCTTGTATGCGGCCATTACGTCGATAACGCGCTTTACGGCCTCCTTACCGAAGAAGTGACGCCCTTCGTCAAGCATAAATCCGCGCCAACCATAAAGCGGTTCGTCAGTAATGCTGACGCAAGGGATTTCGGGACGCACCTTTTCAGCAGTAGCTACGCCAGCCATGAGTTCGGCAGGCATGAGTTGCTTTAAGGTTTGAAGACCATAGAAAAAGCCGGCGGGACGCGAAGCTTCGAGAAGAATGATTTCTTGTTCCACTTCGAGGCGATAACCTTCGTCATGAATGTTGGGGTTAATGCGTAACTCCAGGTGAGAACGCTTTGGAGTGTGCGCAGCCTTCATTTCAAGACCGAAACTTTGCTTTAACTGACCAGCAAAACGGTCAACAACGCCCTGCACACTGTCATTCTCATAAGCAGGAACGTAAACGCGCACCTTCTTTGGCATTTTAAAAGTGCCCGCACGTTGTGTGAGGTTTTGAGGTTGAGGAATCAAGGGGAGCACATCTTGAGCCGTAGCGCAAAGGGGCGTCAGAAGTGCCACACAAAGAGAGAGTAAAAGTTTCTTCATAGTTATTTTGGACATTAATTTAGCAGTTGGACCGTTAAGACAGTCATACCCCCTCCCCGCTTACGCGGTACTCCCCCTATCTTAAGGGGAGAGCACCATGCGGAGTATTCCTACACTATTTATACCAATTGAAAGCAAGATTGTTTACACCAGTTGAGTTGTTTTAACGGAAGTGTCAAACCATACTCTCCCCTTAAGATAGGGGGAGTACCGCCTTTGGCGGGGAGGGGGTATGAAATGCAACTTTGGGGCAACTACTCTATCATTGCCTAGTTTTTTTGCTAATCGCAGGCGAATAACACGAATGCTATGTGGATTCGCAAGGCATTCGTGAAATTCGAATGCGATGAGCAAAAATAAAAACTCCGAATGGATTCGTGTTATTCGTGAAATTCGTGTTCTTCAAACCCAATATGGAATTTGCAATTGAAGGTAAGTCTGAAATGCCCTTTGTGGAGGGCGCACGCATCGTGTGTCCGTACCTGTCAATCGCTCTGTTATTCCCAATAAAACGGAGGGTGAAACGACGTGTTTGTCGCTTCACCCTCCTTAAAATTCAGTGGTTGTCAAATGTGAGTGTTTACTTGATAGCCATCTTGCGGTATGCTCTGATTCCGTAAACTGTGATGATTGCGAAACAGATGAAGGGCAAGATGAATGAGAAATTCACGGCGGGGTGTCCCATAACTTCGCCAAGGTCAATGATAGACCCTTGGAGCGGAGGCATAATGGCGCCACCGACAATGGCCATTACGAGGAAGGCTGCGCCGAGCGAGGTGTCTTGTGCCTCTACGTTTTCAAGGGCAATGCCATAAATCGTGGGGAACATGAGCGACATGAATGCCGAGATGCCTACGAGGCAGTAGAGACCGGGCATGCCTACGATGCAAATGGCACCCGCTGTGCAAATCATGGCGCCAATGCCGAAGATGGTGAGGAGGCGGCGTGAGTTGACGTACTTCATTAAGAAGGTTGAGATAAAGCGACTGCAGAGGAACATGCCCATGGCAAATATGTTGTAATTCTGTGCCGTTGCTTTGTTGATGCCGAGATTATCTGCGTATTGGATAATGAAGGTCCACACCATAATCTGTGCCGCAACATAGAACACCTGAGCCACAACTCCCTCACGATAAATCGTGTTATTCCAAAGGCGTCGAAGGGTGCTTTTTGCGCTATCTTGCTGCACACTTGTCTGTGTCTTTGGCATTTTCTTAAACGCAATGATGAGGAACATTATCACCACCACAACGCCGAGCGCCACGTAGGGGTCGCGAATCTCTGCAAGGTCATGAAGGCGGATGTCTGCCTTTTCTGCTTCCGAAAGCGTTCCGAAGATGATTTCTCCCGCTTCATTGCGTCGGTCGCTCCACAACTGGGGGAGTACGATGAGCGAAGCAACTGCCATTCCCGAAAGAGAACCCATGGGATTGAAGGCTTGTGCGAGGTTGAGGCGACGCGTAGAGGTTTCCTTGCTGCCTAATGAGAGAATGAAGGGGTTGGCAGTGGTTTCAAGGAAAGCAAGTCCGAAAGTCAGGATGTAAAGCGAGAGGCAGAAGAAAATGAAATTCTGCATTGCCGCCGCAGGAATGAACAGGAAGGCGCCGATTGCATAAAGTCCGAGCCCGAGGAGAATCCCGCTCTTGTAACTATAACGACGAATGAAGAATGCAGCAGGAAGTGCCATCGTTGCATAACCACCATAGAAGGCACATTGTACCCATGACGCCTCAAAGGCAGAGAGTTCCATCACCGTTTGAAACGCTGCCACCATGGGGTTGGTAATGGCATTGGCAAAGCCCCAAAGCGCGAAGAGCGAGGTGATGAGAATAAAGGTGATGAGATATTTTTTTTCAACAAGTTTGTTCATTGGAGGGAGGGTAAAGGTTAAAGGTGAAGGGTGAAAGGTAAAAGGGGAAGGGGGAAGGGTTAAAGGTGAAGGGGGATGGAGGCAAGGGGAAAATTCAACGGTTAATCGTTAACCTTTAACCGTTAACCATTCACCCTTCACCTTTAACCCTTCACCTTTATCAATACAAGTAGAACATGCGTTCCATAAGTTGCCACTTTTCTGCCGAAGAAAGTCCTTCCTTAACGAGTTGGAATTCCGCCATGTAGTCTTCCCATTCCGCTTGTCGGGGAAGGGTGGAGAGGCGTGTCATAGCTGTGTCCCAATCAAAGTCGAGGGGTGTTTCGACAATCATAAAGAGGCGTGTGCCAAGGATGTAGATTTCCATTTCAAGAATACCTACTTCGCGGATGCCGGCAATGATTTCCTTCCAAGCGTGTTCTTTGCTGTGGCGTTTGCGATATTCGGCAATAAGTTCAGGATTGTCGCGCAGGTCTAAGGTTTGGCAGTAGCGCTTTACGGGACCTGTGTATTGTTGTACGGGATAACCGTTTTGGGGAGTGCTCATGTCTGAGGTTTTAAGGTTATAAGTGTTAATAATATTCCGGATGGTGCTCTCCTCCTGTTTATAGGGGGAGGGGAC
>CALFGU010000163.1 GCA_937877685.1 uncultured Prevotella sp. | reverse complement strand
CGCAGCGTAGCCCTGTGGGATGAAGTGAAGGACGTGTTGAACAAGAAGGGAACCTTCCTTTCGGGCGGTCAGCAACAGCGATTGTGTATTGCCCGCGCGTTGGCGATGCAACCCGATGTGCTCTTGATGGACGAACCCACTTCTGCTCTTGACCCTATTGCTACAGCTCATATTGAAGCGTTGATGCAGGAATTGCAAAAGGAAGTTACCATCCTTATCGTCACTCACAACATGGGACAGGCAATGCGTATTTCTTCAAAATCTATGTTCATGTATCTCGGTGAATTGGTAGAATACGGCGACACTGCTACCCTGTTCTCTACTCCTAAAGACGAACGTACTAAGGCTTATTTGACAGGCAGGATGGGGTAGGTGTACGCACGCTCCTCATGAAACTATAGAGCTTTGCAGTTGTAGGGAAATTCTGTCCCCATAAATTAAGGAGAAGGCAACCCCGCAACGAGGTTATCTTCTCCTTATGCTATTAGCCTCTTCGTTAAACGTTGACCGTTCATCGTTAACCTTTCCCCTTTCCCCTTTTCCCCATTAATCCAACAATCAGCGCTCCGCCCGCATGGGGTTGCTGAGGAAGTCGGCATAGGCAAGGCGGATGCCCTCTTCGAGGGAGGTTTTTGCCGTCCAGCCCATGGCGGCGCTTTTGGATACGTCAAGGAGTTTGCGGGGCGTGCCGTTGGGTTTGGAAGTGTCCCAAAGGATGGCGCCTTCGTAACCGATGACTCGTGCTACGAGTTCGGTGAGCCCCCTGATGGTGATTTCCTTTCCGCTACCCGCATTCACGGTTTCATTCCCGCTGTAGCGCTCCATGAGGAAGACGCAGAGGTTGGCGAGGTCGTCAACATAGAGGAACTCGCGGAGCGGACTGCCGTCGCCCCAGCAGGTCACTGCCTTGTGTCCCTGCTCCTTGGCCTCGTGGAAACGGCGGATGAGGGCGGGGAGCACGTGGCTGTGCGTGGGGTGGTAATTGTCGTTTGGCCCATAGAGGTTGGTGGGCATGAGGCTGATGAAGTCCGTGCCGTATTGGCGGTTGAGGTATTCGCAATATTTGAGGCCCGAAATCTTTGCCAGCGCATACGCCTCGTTCGTGGGTTCGAGCGCCGAGGTGAGCAGGCAATCTTCCTTCATGGGCTGTGGCGCCAGGCGGGGATAGATGCAGGAGGAACCGAGAAACTCGAGTTTCTTACAGCCATTCTTCCACGCGGCATGGATGACGTTCATCTCGAGCATCATGTTCTCATACATGAAGTCGGCAAGCGCGCTTTGGTTGGCTACGATTCCACCCACCTTTGCGGCTGCGAGAAACACATATTCGGGGCGCTCCTCGGCAAAGAAGCGCTCCACTTGGTCTTGACGCGTCAAGTCAAGTTCGGCATGCGTACGCGTAATGATATTGGTGTAACCCTGGCGCTGGAGTTCGCGCACAATGGCAGAACCCACCATGCCGCGGTGGCCTGCCACGTAGATTTTACTGGATTTTTCCATGGTCGCTTTGCTTAACGGTTAAAGGTTAACGGTTAACGGTTAAGGGTTAAAGGTTAAAGGTTAATGGTTAACGGTTAAAGACCATGCGGAGTGATAGCACTGCGCCAGCCTCTTCGTTAAACGTTAAACGTTAATCGTTCACCTTTCACCTTTCACCTTTCCCCTTACAACCTCATAACCTTCCACCTTACTTCACTATTCCCTTTTCCAAATACTCTTCCAAGTTGAGGCGGATGTGCTCGCCCGCACGTTCTACGGCCACTTTCGCCATATCCGATTCCACCATAATGCGCACGAGTTCTTCGAAAGAAGTCTTCTGCGGGTTCCAACCCAATTCCTTCTTCGCCTTTGAGGGGTCGCCCCAGAGGTTTACGACGTCGGTGGGGCGGAAGAAGTCGGGCGACACTTCGATAAGCACCTTGCCCGTAGCCTTGTCGATACCCTTTTCGTCGAGTCCTTCACCCACAAATTCGAGTTCGATACCCACGTGCTTGAATGCGTAATAACAGAAGTCACGCACGGAATGCTGTTCGCCCGTAGCGATGACGAAATCTTCGGGGTGGTCGTGCTGGAGCATCATCCACATACATTCCACATAGTCCTTCGCATAGCCCCAGTCGCGGAGCGAAGAGAGGTTGCCAAGGTAAAGTTTGTCCTGCTTGCCCTGCTTGATGCGCGCGGCCGCAAGGGTGATTTTGCGTGTTACAAAAGTTTCGCCACGGCGCTCACTCTCGTGGTTGAAGAGGATGCCCGAACAGCAGAACATGCCATAGGCTTCGCGGTATTCCTTCACAATCCAGTGGCCGTAAAGTTTCGCTACGGCATAAGGACTATAGGGGTGGAAGGGCGTCTTTTCGTTTTGGGGCACTTCTTCCACCTTACCATAAAGTTCGGAAGTAGATGCCTGGTAAATGTGGCACGTTTCGGCAAGACCGCAAAGGCGCACTGCTTCAAGAACGCGGAGCACGCCCGTTGCGTCAACGTTAGCCGTAAATTCGGGAGCGTCAAAACTTACCTGCACATGGCTTTGTGCGGCAAGGTTATAGATTTCGTCGGGGCGCACTTTGGAAATCACCTTCAAGAGACTCATGGAGTCGCCAAGGTCAGCGTAATGCAGGTGGAAGTTAGGCTCACCCTCGAGGTGCGCAATGCGTTCGCGGAAATCTACAGAGGAACGGCGAATTGTGCCGTGCACTTCATATCCTTTGCTCAAGAGAAATTCAGAGAGGAAAGAACCATCTTGTCCGGTCACACCGGTAATCAATGCCTTTTTCATATTTGTATGCTTAAATTAGATTCGTGTTATGAATCACAAAGGTAGGGAAACTTATTTACGGAGCAAAGGAATGCATGCTAAAAAACTACGTTATTGCAAATTATATGCTACAAACTGAAAATATAAAAGCGGTGAAATCACGTGGACTTCACCGCTTTGCTTATGTTTATTTCAAGCGTATTACTTTGAAAGTTTCTTTACACCGTTTTGGATGTAAACCTGACCAGCAGTTGTAGTAGCAATGCGACGACCGCTGAGGTCATACTTCGCATTGTTAGCTTCGCCGTTCTGAGTAGCTACACCGTTGATGCCAGTAGTTTCTTCCAAGAAGTTGATTACTACAACGTCGTCCTTAGCACAAGGAATAGTAACAGTACCATTAGCATTAACTGTAACCTTAACTTCTTCGCCGTTTACAGTGATAAGCGCCTTTTCAATTTCCATTGCACCACGAGTGCAACGAACCTTGAGTTCTGCACCTGCATGGCTCACAATCTTAATTTGCTGACACTTGCCTGCGCTCCAGTTAAAGTCAACTGTAAAGTTACCCATAGCCTTCATGCCCTTAACGTCACCCTGCTTGTTCCAAACCTTGGGAAGTGCGGGAAGTACGTTGATGTAACCGTGAGCACTCTGCATCAACATTTCTGCAATACCTGAGCATACACCGAAGTTACCGTCAATCTGGAAGGGAGCGTGAGAGTCGAAGAGGTTGTAGTAGATACCGCCAGCACCAGCATTTGTACCGTAGTCAGTAGAGTGCTTCAACGCATTC
>CALFGU010000162.1 GCA_937877685.1 uncultured Prevotella sp. | reverse complement strand
GGGAGCGGTCTGCGCTTCAATAAAGAGCTTCTTGATGTTGCGGAGCGCCATGAGGCGCACCTTGTCCTTAGCCTTCATGGCAACAGGAATATCTTGTGAGATTTTTTCAAAGAGCGTCATGATTGTGTTAGGGTATTGGATTTTGTGAAAATTCTTTGATTTTTTGGAGTTGTTCGCGTGTGCGTTTGGCCGTGGGGATGGCTTCTATCTGGTCAATGAGAAGTTCGTTGTCAAGCTCTTCTTGAGCGAAGAGGTAGACGGGGCGTCGGGGTTTGGTTCGGTTTTTTCTGAGCTCTCCGTAATAGGTTTGGTGAAGCGTGTCACGCTCGATGCTCTTAAGGAGTTGCTCTTCGTCTTCTTCCTCTTCTACGAGTCCGAATCCCGAAGCGAGGATGGTGACTTTTACTTCTCCTTCCAGCGACTCATCCTTTGCCAATCCCCACTTATATTCTAAGTCCTTGCGCTCAAACTTTGCGATAAATTCTTCCACCTCGCAGAGTTCGTTCATCTGAAGCGTCTCGTGCTTCTCGGGGAAAGTGATACACATCACTAAGCGGCGTGCGGTAAAGATGTCGTTTTGGTTGAGCAAAGGAGAGTTGAGCGCATTTTCAATAGCAGCGGTAATACGGTTTTCTCCGTGTGCCGTGCCCGTAGAAATGACGCAGATGCCCCCCTCTCGGAGTACCATACACACATCGTTGAAGTCGAGGTAAATTACCCCGCGCATTTTGATGATGTCTACCACACTGCGTACGGCATTTGTAAGCGTCTGGTCCGCCTTGTGGAAGGCGTCCATTACGCTTTGGGTGTGGTAAACGCTCAGCATGCGTTGGTTGTTTACAACAATGAGCGAGTCCACCTCTTTCGCCAAAAGTTCGAGTCCGTCGAGGGCTTTGTCGATTTGCTTTCTACCCTCAAAGAGGAAGGGAAGTGTGACGATGCCCACGGTAAGAATGTCTCGTGCCTTTACCTCTCGCGCTACAATCGGTGCTGCACCCGTACCCGTTCCGCCACCCATACCAGCGGTGACAAAAACCATTTTAGTTTCCTTGTCAATGGCGTCATAAATTGCTGCAAGTGACTCTTCTTGCTCGGCATACTGACGCCCGATTTCGGGTTTCCCACCTGCTCCTAACCCCGGTCCGAACTGGATGCGGGTAGGAATGGGAGAGTCTTCCAAGGCTTTACTATCCGTGTTACACACCAAGAAACTCACATCATACATCCCGTCGCGATACATATTGGCTATGGCATT
>CALFGU010000161.1 GCA_937877685.1 uncultured Prevotella sp. | reverse complement strand
GAAGCGCTGCGTGCGTTGAATCCGCAGTATAAGAAAGACCTTATTCCCGGCAACGTGAAACCCTATGCCTTGCGCTTGCCTCAGGAGAAGTTGCTCACCTTTATCGACCTTGGTGACAGCGTATATAATCATCGTTCTACCGACCTCTTTAAGCGTCGCGCTACGGTGGCGATTGACGAGAAGGCAGTTGCCAAAGCGCAACAGGCAAAACCCGTTTACGTAAAAGTGCGCAAGGGCGACAACCTCGGGGCTATCGCAAAGCGCAACCGCACTACGGTGGCAAAAATCAAGCGCCTGAACGGAATGAAGAACAACAACCTCCGCGCAGGTCAGCGCCTTCGCGTGAAGTAGGGTTACTAAATTGTTATTAGGACGCCCCTGCACTCCCAAAAGTCAGAGGTTTATTTACAAAATCTACACTATGTCCGACAAAACTCTTACCCCCCAAGAAATACAAGACGAGCTCCTGATAAATGCTGCGTTCCAAAAATTGATTGATACCTACCTTGCCTCAAATCACAGAGGAAAGGTAGACATTATCACTAAGGCATTTAACTTTGCAAAGCAGGCGCATAAAGGTGTGCGCCGCTTGTCGGGCGAACCTTATATTCTCCATCCTATAGCCGTTGCCCAAGTGGCGTGTGAAGAAATAGGATTGGGGTCTACTTCTATTTGTGCGGCGCTGCTTCATGACGTGGAGGAAGATACGGATTATACGAATGAAGACCTCTGTAACTTGTTTGGTCCGAAGGTAGCCAACATCGTTGAGGGGGTAACAAAAATTTCGGGCGGGATATTCGGAGACCGCGCTTCCTTACAAGCAGAGACGTTTAAGAAACTCCTGCTTACAATGAGCGATGACATCCGTGTGATTCTCATAAAGATTTCTGACCGCGTGCATAACATGCGTACGCTTGAGTCTATGCTGCCCTCAAAGCAGTATAAGATTGCGGGCGAAACGCAATACATCTTCGCGCCTCTTGCCGACCGCCTGGGGCTGAATAAGATTAAGACGGAGCTCGAAAACTTGAGTTTTAAATACGAGCACCCTGAGGCGTATCAAGACATCGTACAGAAGTTGGAGGACTCGCAAATGGAGCGCGACGATAACTTTAATAGTTTCATTCCGCCCATTCGCGAAGCGCTCGATAAGATGGGTTGTAAGTATTCTATCAAGGCGCGCATCAAGAGTCCGTATTCTATTTGGAAAAAGATGCAGACGAAGAAGGTTTCTTTCGAAGAAGTCTTCGACATCATGGCGATTCGCATTGTCTTTGAACCTCAAAACCGTGAGGAGGAGATTAACGAATGCTTCCGCATCTATGCCGCTTTGACCAGCATCTATCGTCCGCACCCCACGCGCTTCCGCGATTGGCTTTCTTCGCCTAAGGCAAATGGTTATCAGGCGCTTCACAACACCTTTATGAGTAGTAATGGTAAGTGGATTGAGGTGCAGATTCGTTCCGACCGCATGGACGACATCGCCGAGCAGGGTTTTGCGGCACACTGGAAGTATAAAGCGCCCGGTTCTGAGTAT
>CALFGU010000160.1 GCA_937877685.1 uncultured Prevotella sp. | reverse complement strand
TCAGAGCGCCAGCGATACCAGCGGGCATCTGACTCATCATGAAGAAGGGGAAGATAGCGTCAGACTTCTGCATCGTGAAGTCGAGTTCGGCGGGGTGGGTCTGATAGAACGTGTAGAGCCCCGTACCGATAACGTAGAACGACACGCTGATGAACACGGACATCAAGCCGTTCATCAAGATGCTTCGACCTGCGCTCTTTTCGTCCTTCGTAGTGATGTAACGCTGGATGACGGTTTGGTCGGACGTGTAAGAGATGAGATTGTTGGCCAACCCACCAAGGATGACTACCCAGAAGGTGGCACTGGTGAGGTCGAAGGCATAGTCGAAGAGGCGGAACTTGTCGTTAGCGATGGCTATGTCAAAGAAACCTGATGCACCGCCCTCGGTGTTGAAAATAAGATAACCTGCTGCCAAAAAGGCGCCACCTACGAGGATAATACCCTGAACGACGTCGCCCCACACCACGGCTTCGACACCGCCCATTGTGCAATAAACAATGGTGATGAGCCCCATGAGGATGATACACGTATAGATGTCAATGCCCGTAACTGCCGTAAGCGCCAACGAGGGGAGGTAGAGCACAAGCGCCGTGCGCGCCACCATGAAAATGATGAAAAGCGCTGAAGCAATCAAGCGCGTGGAGAGGTTGAAGCGCATTTCGAGATACTCATACGCACTCGTGATGTTCAAGCGGCGGAAGTAAGGCAAGAAGTACTTAATGACGGGGAATGACACCAAGAGGATGGTGATGAGCATGGGATAGTAGGTCCAGTCCGTTGCATACGCCTTTGCGGGAATCGCCATATAAGTGATGGCGCTGAGCATTGTGGCATAAATGGAGATACCTGCTGCCCACCAGGGGATGCGTCCCCCACCCTTGAAGAAGTCCTCAGATGAGTTTTCGCGGAGCATGAAGAAATACCCCAAACCGAGCATGCCGAGCATGTAAACGATGAGCACGGTCCAGTTGAGCCATCCGAAACCTACGCGCTGCTCCATTGACACTTCAGTGACATCCGCAGAGCGAACACCGGGCTTTGTTTCTCCACCAATAACGTACCAACTACCTTGATGAGGAACTACGGCGGCACCTGCACGCGCAATCTTCTCACTCTGTGCTTCGCTCACCCATGAATTCGTGATGGTGTGGTAAAGGAAGATCTCTTGGTTAAATTGATACCACTCGGGAGCATGCGTCAGATAGCCTTCCTCGGGATGATTCAAGGCGCGCGTAAAGACGTCCTTATTTACACCACCCAGCACAGCTACGTGAGCAACTCCCGACGTCACTGCCGAAGCACCGACAATAGCACACTCCTTGCCGTCAATCACAACGGGAGCCGTGGGTTTCCACGTATTGGACTTTGCATCGTAATACAGACCGTCGGAATGAACATACGCCGTGTCTGACGCTGTGGCTGGAGCAAAGCCGCCAAAGAGGTAGAAGTGCTTGCTTATAGCCGCGGATTGAACGACACCAGCGGGTTGCTTACGCACACGTCCGGGGAGCGCGGGAAGGTTTTCCCACTTCGCATCCCACTTGCCATCTTCATACTTCAAGCGGTAAGCGGAATTGGTTTCACCCCCTGCCACATAGATATACGTGCCATCATACGCACCTGCCGCTTCGCTCTTTGCCTCGGGCAATGCGGGGAGTGTGGTGGTTTGAAGCGCACCATCTTTCTCGCTCAACAAGTAAACGGCAGAGGTTGCCCCATCTGCACCAGCACCACCGATGCACACAAGACCCTCAGGAACTTGCACGCTCACACCGTAGGCAACGGCAGGAACGGAAAGCGCATGCTTACTCCATGAAGAAGCTTCATACGTGTATACACTGCCGTAAAACTCCTTAGTGCCACCTTCTGCGGCAGGCACACCGGGGAAATTACAACCGCCTACGACTACGATCTTGTCACCAACAACACCCACAAAGGGGGCTGAAACTCCCTGCCCAGCTGACACCTCAAGGGGCGCAAGGGCGTTAAAATTGACTTGGTTAAACCTATTGTCATTTTGAGCAAATGCTCCCACCGTGGTGACCACGAGCAGGAGCACAAGCGAAAATATTCTGTTGAGAAACATCATACCTTATTTATTGCAACGTTCAAAGAAGTTAATGGCTTCGAGTTCTTGCTTCATGCGCGCTTCTTCCTCGTCTGTCATGTTTTGGAAGGGTGTGCGGTTAGGACCGAGGTCAAGACCAATCAACTTCATGATGCGCTTACCGCCCACGATGTTGCCACGGAAATGGCAAATCACGTCAATTACGTCTTGTGCAAACTCCTGGAGTTCACGTGCCTTTTCAAGGTCACCCTGATTCCACGCTTCGATAATGCCTGAGAGCACCGCGCCGTTGTAGTTCGTAGTGCCACCAATGCCACCCTGTGCACCGCCCATAGCGAGGCAGGGAAGGATGGTTTCGTCTTGACCATGGAGCATGTCAAACTTGCCATTCTTATAACGGCGGCAACGGTTGTATTCGTAGAGACTTTCAAACGTGTACTTGATACCAGCAAAATTAGGAATGCGTCCGTCAACAGCCTTCAAGAAGTCAAGCATAGAGAGGAAAGCACCATTGAAGGCGGGGATGTGGTAGAAGTAGAAAGGAAGGTCAGGAGCACCTGAAGCAATTTCTTCACAATACTTCACAAGTTCCTCAATGCGAGCAACTTTTGGGAACGGAGGAGCCATTACTGCAACACCCCATGCACCAATCTTCTGAGCGTGAGCGGCAAGGCGATTACTGCTCTTCACACAGGTGCTGCCCACGTGAACAATCACCTTGAAACCTTCGGGAGCGGCAGCCATCCATGCTTCAGCAAGTTGCATGCGCTCTTCTTCGGTGAGCATGTAACCTTCACCCGAACTACCATTAATAAATACCCCCTTCAAACCATTGCGAGCGAGCAAGTCGGCATAAGCGGGGATGGGTTCGAAATTCACCGATCCATCGGCATAAAAGGGAGTAAATGGGGCGTTGATAAGCCCAACAATCTTTTCCATAAATTATTTATATTTTGGCACTTAATTCACTTTATTATTCCCATCCTAAAGCACTCGCACCGAGCACAGCAGCTTCGCTACCATTGAGCGTAGAGACGAGGAGTTTTGCCTTGTCCTTATAAACGAAGAGCACATTTTCGTCGTAAGCACGCTTGATGGGGTCCATGATGTAATCACCCGCCTTTGTCAAACCGCCGAAGAAGATGAAGGCTTCGGGAGAACTGAAGGCAGCAAAGTCGGCACATGCCGCACCGAGGCGACGACCTGTTTCTTCAAAAATTTCGAGCGCTAACTTGTCGCCCTGTTCCGCCGCTTGGAAAACATCGAAAGAGGTGATTTCATCGGGGTTGAGTTGGCGAAGAAGACTTGCTTCTGAACTGCCTTCCAACACGAGACGCGCTGTGCGTGCCACACCCGTTGCCGAGCAATAAGTCTCCAAGCAGCCCTTACGTCCGCATCCACAGGGGCGAGCATTTTCTGTGTGATCAACAATTACGTGACCCAATTCACCAGCGAAACCGTCAGAACCGTAAATCACGCGTCCATCACACACAATGCCAGAACCGACACCAGTGCCCAAAGTAATCATAATGAAATTCTTCATGCCGCGAGCTGCACCATAAGTCATTTCACCCATTGCTGCCGCATTGGCATCGTTAGTAACGCGTACGGGCACACCGAGAGCATCGCTAAAGAGCTTTGCGATGGGCACAATGCCCTTCCACTCCAAGTTTGCGGCATTATCAATCGTACCTGTATAATAATTCGCATTGGGCGCACCAATACCCATGCCCTTAATCATTTCGATACCACCAACGAGGTCGAGAGCGGGTTGGAGTGCTTCAACGGCTGTCTTTACATACTCTTCCACATTCTTATAACCACGTGTCTTGATGGCTGTTTGCGCCTTAATGTTACCACGTGCATCAACAATACCAAATACGGAGTTTGTACCACCCATGTCAAGACCAATTACATAGGGCTTTTCTAAAGTTTGATCCATTGTAAATTATATTAAATTAGTTTATTTGTAAAAGAATAAAGCACGGTCGGGAAAGTCATTCTCTAAAACATCTCTGTTAAGTTATCTGACGCATCGCAAAGTGATTGTGACAAGCACCACAAAGCGACAACTTGATAATGTAAAGAAAATCCAACCTTCTCAACTCTGCAAATATACACATATTTAGATAACTAAACTTTAATTTGAGAAATAAATGTAGCATTTTCTTATCTAAATAGAGCATTCTCGGCATGTAATGCCCATCATAGCGTGAAGAATTACCCGCTTACCTTCTTTAACTTGGCAAAGCTTAGCAACAAGGTCTTCTTCCCCACCCCTTGGAAATCAACAATAGCCTTGGTGCTATTCCCGCTTCCCTCAAGCGTAAGAATTTTACCCAATCCGAAGCGTTCGTGCTCGACAATATCACCAATAGCAAAACCTACCCCCATGGATGACTTGGGCACAGAAGCAGATGACGGAGATGAAGCGGAGGGGTGTTTAGAAGGCGTACGCACAAGCGAAACGGGTTTCATCGTAGGCGTTGGGCGCAAGATGCTGGGTTTCGCTGGGGCATTCGTAGTAATGGGAGAATGAGATGAGAAAGAAGAGGGTTGTGACGGTTGAGAAACCGCATTGCTGAAGAAGTAACGCTGGGGAATGTTCTTTAAAAAGGAACTCTCCGTGCAATATTGGAATTGTCCCCATTTAAAGCGCGTTTTAGCGTATGACAGGTAACAATATTTCTTAGCACGTGTGACCGCTACATAAAACAGACGGCGCTCTTCTTCAATCTCTTTGTGCGAAAAACTGGCGGATTCAGCGGGGAAAAGTCCTTCTTCCATACCCGTAACAAAGACGGCATCAAACTCAAGTCCCTTAGCGGCGTGAACGGTCATGAGAGTCACACGGGGTTCGTCGCCATCTTTCTGGTCGGCATCAGTTAAGAGAGACACCTTTGACAGGTAATCGGTGAGAGTGAGTTTTTCAATGCCTTGCTCTTCACGTTGCTCCGTTTCCATTTCCGCCATTGCACTGATGAGTTCGTCAAGATTTTGCAATTTTGCAGTGCCCTCAGTGCCCTCGCCTTCTAAATCTTTATGAATGCCTTCATTAAAGATAATTTGCTTTGCGAGTTCATAGACGGACATTCCCAGCTCCGCTTGCATGGCATACATAAAAATGCTTTGAGCAAATTCTTGCAAGCGTCTTGCCGTTGCTCTCGAAATGGATAAACCACATGCTGAAGGATTTTGAGCAACATAGAGGAAAGGCATTTCATGCTCTATTGCCGCCACCTTAAGTTTATTTATGGTTGTATCTCCAATGCCACGACGAGGGTAATTCACAATGCGCTTAAAGGCTTCTTCATCACTCGTATTAGCAATCAAACGGAGGTATGCCAAGAGATCCTTTACTTCTTTGCGTTGATAAAATGAAAGCCCTCCATAAATGCGATAAGGAATATTTTGAAGGCGGAAGGCATCTTCAAACGAGCGACTCTGAGCATTTGTGCGGTAAAGCACGGCGATATCTGAATGCCCTACTCCCTTTTGTCGATTTAAGCGCTTAATTTCGGAAGCAACTCTATAACTTTCATCCTTATCACTTGCCGTGGCAAAGAGTTGCAGGGCATCGCCTTCACCTTGGTTGCTATAAATGTGCTTAGGAATCTGATTCTGATTGTGAGCGATAATTGCGTTTGCAGCACCAACAATCGTACCCGTGCTTCGGTAATTACACTCTAACTTGATGACCTTCGCCGTAGGATATTGGCGCGTAAACCCTAAAATATTCTCAATTCTGGCACCACGGAATCCATAAATACTTTGTGCATCATCACCCACCACACTTATGCATGACTCAGGAGTTGTGAGTTGAGAGATGATTTGATGTTGCACATAATTCGTGTCTTGATACTCATCAACAAGGATATAAGTGAAGCGTTGAAGATAGCGCAAGCGGATGTCTTCATGTGTGCGGAAAAGGCGATAAGTTTCCACCAAAAGATCGTCAAAATCCATTGCATTTGCTTGTCGGCAACGATTCTTATAACGCTCATAAATGGTATAAATCTCGGGCATATTTGCTATCATGTCCGATTTACGCTGAACGGCATCTGCACGATAATCTTCAGGCATAACAAGTCGGTTTTTAGCGGCAGAAATGCGCGATAACACCGCAGAGGGTTTGTAAATCTTTGTGTCCAACTCCATTTCCTTAATAATAGAATTGAGCAAAGATTGCGCATCACTTTGGTCATAAATTGTGAAGTTGGAGGTGTAACCAATATGTTGCGCCTCAAACCTAAGAATACGCCCAAAAAGACTATGAAAAGTGCCCGACCATAAATGCTTTGCTGTATCACCATCCACCAACTTTGCGATTCGCTCGTTCATCTCGCGCGCAGCCTTGTTGGTGAAGGTAAGTGCTAAAATCTGCCAAGGCGTTACTCCTTGACGGAGCAAATAGGCAATTTTATAAGTTAGCACACGTGTCTTACCCGAACCCGCACCAGCCAATATGAGTGTGGGGCCGTCACAATAAGTCACTGCATTAAGTTGCGCTTTATCTAAATAGTTTTGTAAGTCTTGCATAAAGTTATTTTAGAGGATTACAAAATTACAAAAATAATGCAGATGTTTCAGCGTGAGGAATACATTTTTATGACGTATAATGTTGAACTTATACGCATTTCGTAATGAAGAACATCCGATAGAAAGGTTAAAAGTTTTATAAAAATAGACATACCCACCCTTCTATTTTTAGCAATAAAACAACGGACAACAAGCGACATATATAATTCACTTGCTGTCCGTTAATGGTATTAATTAGACGCTTTATTCAGCATCCTTTTGTTCGTTTTCGGCAATAAGTTTGTTCTGAATATCACCAGGAACGAGTTCGTAAGAAGCAAACTTCATGATGAACGAAGCACGACCACCAGTGATAGAACTCAAAGTCGTTGAATAAGTTGACATTTCCTTCAAAGGTACCTTTGCTTGCAACTTTTCATAACCATTTTCAGAACTCATACCTACAATCATACCACGACGTCCCTGAAGATCACTCATCACGTCACCCATCTTATCGGCGGGCACGAATACTTCTACATCGTAGATAGGTTCGAGAATCTTAGGACCTGCTTCGCGGAACGCCTGACTAAACGCATTGCGACCGGCAAGCATGAATGAGAGTTCGTTAGAATCTACGGGGTGCATCTTACCGTCGTAAACAACAACACGTACATCACGTGCATAACTACCAGTAAGAGGACCTTGCTCCATACGACTCATGATACCCTTAAGAATTGCGGGCATGAAGCGTGAATCGATAGCACCACCAACTACACTATTGATGAACACTAACTTACCGCCCCATTCAAGTTCCACTTCTTCCTTACCCTTGATATTTACGCGGATTTCTTGACCGCCAAATGTGTAAACCGTTGGATCAGGCATACCATCTTGATAAGGTTCAACAATGAGGTGGACTTCACCAAACTGACCAGCACCACCTGATTGCTTCTTGTGGCGATAATCCGCACGAGCAGCCTTAGTAATTGTTTCGCGATAAGGAATGCGTTGCTGATAGAATTCAATCTGAATCTTATCAATATTTTCAAGACGCCACTTGAGCGTGCGCAAGTGGAATTCACCCTGACCATGAACGAGAATTTGACGCAATTCCTTGCTTTGTTCTACTTCCCATGTGGGGTCTTCCTGACGCATGCGTGTGAGTGCGCTCATCATCTTTTCTGTGTCTGCCTCATTAACGGCACGAATAGCGCGTGTATATTTCGCGTTAGGATACTTAATGAAGTTGAAGCGGTTTTCACAATCCTTTGCATTAAGAGTGTTGCCTGTGCGAACGTCCTTCAACTTAACCGAGCAACCGATGTCACCAGCAGAGAGTTGTTCTACCTTTTCACGGTTAGCACCCGAGCAAACAAAAATCTGCGACATGCGTTCCTTAGAACCACGATCTGCATTCGTAAGGTCATCACCTTCCTTAAGCACACCGCTCATCACCTTAAAGTATTGAACTTCTCCGATATGAGGTTCTACACCTGTCTTAAAGAAATAAACAGATGTGGGAGCGTCGGGCACGGGTTTCACTTCTTCACCACGCGTATTGAACACAGCAGGCATTTCGTCAACGTGAGGCACAACATTGCCCAAGAATTCCATCAAGCGACCTACACCCATATCCTTACCTGCACATACGCAGAACACGGGGAAGATAGAGCGTGTCACCATACCCTTGCGGATACCTTCACGCATTTCGTCTTCGGTAAGATATTCTGTTTCAAAGAATTTTTCCATCAACGCTTCATCGTTTTCAGCCGCAGCTTCAACGAGCGCCTTGTGTAATTCTTCTGCCTTTGCCTTTTCGCTTTCGGGGATATCTTCAATTGTGGGTTCGCCACCTTCTGCTGCCCATGTCAACTTCTTCATCAAGATAATATCAATCAATGAATTGAAGTTGGCACCGGGATTCAAAGGATACTGAACAGGAACCACCTTTGAACCATAAATATTTTGCAAATCCTCAAGAATTTGATCGTAATCACACTTGTCATCATCAAGCTGATTCACGAGGAAAATAACGGGTTTCTGAAGTTTTTCAGTATAGCGGAAGTGATTCTGAGTACCAACTTCAGGACCAAACTGACCATTGATAAGCAACACAGCCGTATCTGTTACATTGAGCGCGGTCAATGCAGCACCTACGAAATCATCACTACCCGGACAGTCTATGATGTTAAGTTTCTTATTGTTCCATTCTACATGGTAAACTGTTGAGAATACTGAATATCCGTATTCCTGCTCTACTGGGAAATAGTCGCTCACGGTGTTTTTCTGAGTGATGCGTCCACGACGATTGATTTGACCACTATGATAAAGCAATGACTCTGTCAAAGTGGTCTTACCCGATCCATCATTACCAAGCAGGGCAATGTTCTTGATTTCTTGAGAATTGTAAACTTTCATGGTATCTACTTTTTACAATTTATAGTTAGTAAATCTTGGTACACTCATGTCTTCAAGTCTTCGTCAGGATTTTCGGAAGTCCCAAAAACGAGCGCAATTTATGAAGAATATTCAAGAGAGCAAAAAGAAACGACTATGTTGTAAAACATATCTCGTTAAAATTATGACGCCTACACTCAATCGTTCCTATATTCGAAACGGGAAATTGGCGTTCGGATGTCTATTTTATTTTAAATTAATCCTCACTTAGTGTCTCTTAAAAGTAACATAAATTGAAGGATAAGTAAGGAGGCGAATTCGCACATATAATTAATTCTCATTCCACAATATTTATATTAAAATATGTGCCAATAGTGAGCATCATCAGTTATCAATTTTAAAGGACCGAAAATCAACAAAACTAAGAAATATAACTACATAATAACATTAACCTTGGACGCTTTTGTATGTCTAAAAAACTCATTGACGCATAAACAAAAGTAAAAAATAAACTTTCGCTTTGCTTATTTTTCGTAATAATGTAAATTTGCAGAAGATTACGCACTATGTAACTATTGAAAAATTATAAACACACATAAATCTAAAGCGAATGTACAGATCTCACAACTGCGGTGAACTCCGCATTCAGGATACAGGAAAGGTAGTAACACTTTCAGGTTGGGTACAAAGATTGCGCAAAATGGGCGGTATGACTTTTGTCGATCTCCGCGACCGTTATGGCATTACACAACTCGTGTTTAACGAAGAAACAAATGCCGAACTTTGTGCTCGTGCCAATAAGTTGGGACGTGAATATGTGATTCAGGTAACGGGTGCCGTAAATGAGCGCTTCTCAAAAAATGACAACATTCCCACAGGCGCAATTGAAATTATAGTTGATACGCTCAACGTGCTCAACGCTTCGGCAACACCTCCCTTCACGATTGAAAACAACACCGATGGCGGCGACGACATTCGCATGAAATATCGCTACCTCGATTTGCGCCGCGATTGCGTACGTAGCAATCTTGAATTGCGCCATAAGTTCTGTATCGCCGTGCGCAACTTCCTCGATGGTCTCGGTTTTATGGAAGTAGAAACCCCAGTGCTTGTAGGTTCTACACCCGAAGGTGCACGCGACTTCATCGTGCCCTCACGCATGAATCCTGGTCAATTCTATGCCCTTCCCCAGAGTCCGCAAACGTTGAAGCAATTGTTGATGGTGGCTGGTTTTGACCGCTACTTCCAAATCGTGAAGTGCTTCCGCGATGAAGACCTCCGCGCTGACCGTCAGCCCGAATTTACGCAGATTGACTGCGAAATGTCGTTCGTTGAACAAGACGACGTTATCAATACATTTGAAGCCCTCACGAAATACCTCTTCAAGGAAGTGCGCGGTGTTGACTTGGGCGAAACTCCCTTCCTCCGCCTTCCCTGGGCAGACGCAATGCGTCGCTTCGGTTCAGACAAACCCGATATGCGCTTCGGCATGGAGTTTGTAGAATTAATGGACGTGATGAAGGGCACTGGCGAGTTTGCCGTGTTTAACGACGCTGAGTATATCGGCGGTATCTGCGCACCAGGTTGTGCCGTTTATACCCGCAAGCAGCTGGACGAACTCACGAACTTTGTGAAGAGTCAGCAGATTGGCGCCAAGGGTCTTGTATTTGCACGTGTGGGGGAAGATGGTAGCGTGAAGAGTTCGGTAGATAAGTTCTACACTCCCGAAGTGCTCGAAGCCCTCAAGGTGAAGATGGACGCTAAACCTGGTGACCTCATTCTCATCCTTAGTGGTGACGATGCGATGCGCACACGCAAGCAACTTTGCGAACTCCGCCTCCTCATGGGCGACCGCCTCGGTTTGCGTGACAAGAATAAGTTTGCCCTCCTTTGGGTGGTTGACTTCCCCATGTTTGAATGGAGTGAAGAAGAAGGTCGCCTCATGGCAATGCACCACCCCTTCACCGCACCCAAACCCGAAGATATTGAAAAACTTGACACAGCGCCCGCCGACGTTTGTGCAAATGCTTACGACATGGTGTGCAACGGCGTAGAAGTGGGTGGCGGTTCTATCCGTATTCACGACGCTGTGCTTCAGGCAAAGATCTTTGAAATCCTCGGATTCACTCCCGAGCGTGCACAAGAGCAGTTTGGTTTCTTGATGAATGCCTTCAAGTATGGTGCACCTCCTCATGGTGGTTTGGCTTATGGATTGGATCGTTTCGTAAGTTTGTTCGCTGGCTTAGACAGTATCCGTGACTGCATCGCATTCCCTAAGAACAACCAAGGTCGCGATGTGATGCTTGGTGCTCCAGGCTTGGTAGATCAAAAGCAATTGGACGAATTGTTGCTTGATCTGCGTGAAGTGAAAGGCGAATAATCATAAGCCAATATTATATAAGGAGTAAATGCCATATACTATGTGCAAACTCCTTATATAATTTACATATATATAATTTACTGCTAATTTGGATTATGTAAAATAATATTTATAGAGAAGTACCCTATATAATTAATTGAAATTGAAACTGAAACATTGAAACTTTAGAACCTTGAAACTTTTAAAACTCACGAAGAGACTATGACCTACTTTGATGATTTATTAGAAACGCAGAATCAGCCAGATGTGGAATACATACCTTTGGTTGAAGAGACTGATGATGCAATTGAACCTAAACTAAATGACGGCGATGTTCTTGGCGTACTTCCGCTAAGAAACATGGTGCTCTTCCCTGGTGTTCTACTACCAGTCACAGTCGGAAGACCAAAATCCAAAAAACTTGTAGCTACTGCCTTCAAGAACGATCAACTCCTAGCTGTATGCTGCCAAAAGGTACAAGATGTACAAGAGCCTTCTTCTGAAGACCTCTATCCTATAGGTACTGCAGGACGCGTTATGCGTACCCTAGATATGCCAGATGGAAACCTTATGGTGATTCTTGAGGGTGTTCAGCGTATTTATATCGAGGAGATTGTGGGCGTTCGTCCATATATGAAAGCCAAAGTGCAAACTATGCCAGAGGATTTCCCTAAGCGCAATGATAAAGAGTTTGTTGCTTTGGTTAGCAGCCTCAAGAATGTTGCTGAGAAAATTATCAAAAGCATGGAGAATCTGCCTGCAGAAGCAGGTATGACCCTTCGTAGCATCGATAATCCCCCTACTCTGGTCAACTATATTTGTGGTAATTTCGGCGTGCGAATTGCTGATAAACAGGTACTTTTGGAGATTGACTCCATCAAAGATCGCGCCCTCTCCTTGCTTGAGATACTCAACAAAGAAGTTAAGATGCTTGAGATGCGCAAGGATATCCAGAACAAAACAAAAGAAGATATCGACCGCGAGCAACGCGAATACCTCC
>CALFGU010000159.1 GCA_937877685.1 uncultured Prevotella sp. | reverse complement strand
TATCAACAGATTTTACTGATTAAACAGATTATTATGCAGGACAAGAAAACAGTGTCATCCGTATAATCACGTTGATTTTATTTTATCTATCAACAGATTTTACTGATTAAACAGATTATTATGCAGGACAAGAAAACAGTGTCATCCGTATAATCACGTTGATTTTATTTTATCTATCAACAGATTTTACTGATTAAACAGATTATTATGCAGGACAAGAAAACAGTGTAATCTGTGTAATCACGTTGATAAAAAAACTTCTGCCCCTTCTGTTCTTCTGTCCTAAAAGAACAATCTGTTGATAAAAAAACTTCGTGCCCTTTGCGCCTTTGCGTGAGACATAATCAACGGATTCAATCACTTCTTCACAATCGCCCCCGTTTCCGTAATTTCAAACTTAGCCCCAGGCATGTCCAATTCCGTCAAGCGCTTCATTTCCTGAATCACCAACCCCTCAGTGTCAGGCAACGGACCTTGTCCGCGCTGTTGAATGAAAGGATGGATTTGTCCGTCAATGAATGTGCCATCTGCGAGCACGCGCACCGTAACGACAGGAGCATAACCTGAAATTCCGCGAAGGTTCATACCATAAGGTGTGCAGAAATTGCCAAGACTGTAAGCAATAAAGCGATCCTTGTAAACCTCTACCGCACGCAACACGTGAGGACCATGACCGAACACAATATTTGCACCTTCGTCAATGCACAAATGCGCCATCTCGCGCAATGAACCACGGTTCTCGCCCACGAAGGTTTCAGGACCGTAAGGCAAACGGTTGTGTTTCGAACCCTCTGCGCCACCATGGAAAGAAACAATCACAAAGTCCGCCTGCTCCTTCAATTCACGAATGATGCGACGCACAGTCTCGTAATTGCGGTGGTCACACGTCTTGCGGTTATGGCTGAAAGCGCAGAAACCATAGCGACGACCGTCCTTCTCAAGCACGCTCCATTCACACACGTCCTGGATGCCAGCATACTTAATACCGATGCTGTCCAGCGCCTTCATTGTTGATGCAAGTCCAAAGTCGCCAAAGTCATTTACATGGTTGTTCGCAACGCTCAAGAAGTCGTAACCCGCCTGACTCAGCAAGGGAGCATAACTCGTGGGAGTGCGGAAGGCATAACTCACCTTCGACATCTTTTTCGTCGTTGTGCCACCATCACAAAGCGTACCCTCCAAGTTTCCCGCCGCAATATCCGCACCACTGATAATTGGCGCAACATGCTTAAAAAGCAAACGTCCATCCTCAGGAGGCAACTGCACCTCAGGATAAGTCGTACCCATCATAATGTCGCCAGTAAAAGCAAACTGAATCGTATCCTTCGCCTGACCAGTAGCAACAACCCAACCAGTCAAGAACAATGCAAGTGTAGAAAAAAGTTTCCTCATATTATATATATAATGTGTGTCGTTACGTACAATTGACTCCACGTAACCTCAATTGTTAATTTATCAACTGATTCTACAAATTCACTAAATTCCCATGCGGAGCACTTACTTCTCTCCACGTATCGCAAGAATCACGAGGAAAAACAGTCCGTATGGCGCTCTCCCCCTGTTCATAGGGGGAGGGGACCGCTTCGCGGTGAGGGGGTGCGAAGACAAAGTATCCTGTTGATTATTTTTTTCTGTCAACAGATTAAACAGATTCCACAGTTCCCTGCGGAGTGTTAAAACAGTTTAATCAGTGAAATCACGTTGATTATTATTTTTCTGTCAACAGATTAAACAGATTTCACGGTTCCCTGCGGAGCATTAAAATCAGTTTAATCAGTGAAATCACGTTGATTATTTTTTTCTGTCAACAGATTCCACAGATTTCACAGTTCCCTGCGGAGCATTAAAATCAGTTTAATCCGTGTAATCACGTTGATTAAAAAACTTATGCGCCCTTTGCGTCTCTGCGTGCGACATAATAATCTTGTTGATAAAACCCTTATGTCCCTTCTGTTCTTCTGTCAAAACAACGTGTTGATAATTTTTTTTTGTCAACAGATTCCACGGTTTCCCTTGCGGAGTGTTAAAACAATATAATCCGTGTAATCACGTTGATTATTTTCTCTGTCAACTGATTAAACAGATTTCACGGTTTCCCCTGCAGAGCAATAATAAAATCAGTATAATCCCTGTAATCACGTTGATAAATAAAAGACCCCAGACCGTTGACCACTACAAAATCCTTCGCGCCCCCAAATAGCGCTGACTATAATAAGCCGTAGTAGATTTATCAACAACAACCCCGCGGTTACTCGCATGGATAAATTCAAACACACCATTCTCCGCGTCAACCTCCGTAACAATACCCACATGACCTACGCGCCCAGGACTTCTTCTGCCACCGAAAAACACAAGGTCCCCCTTCTGCAAGTCGCTAATGTTATGAATCTCCACACCCTCCATAAACTGCGAGCGTGACGTACGCGTCAACGTAATATCCTCCTGCTTATACACATAACTCGTAAAGCCTGAGCAGTCAAACTGATTCGGACCCGTCTTGCCCAAGCGGTAACGCGCACCGATATACTGCATCGCCGTACTCACAATAGCGTCACCCTTGCCATTGCTAAAACTCTGGTCGCTCACGCCAAACACATCCGCCACCAAATCTTCCACAGTGACCAAACCCTCCACACCTGTCGTAAACGCATAAGGAGAAGGCTCCGGTGTAACCGTAGAAACATCAGCAGGCATAGCCGTCAAGGCCGAAAGAATAATGGTAAGGATAGAATTAGGCATGGGAGAATAGAGATGAAAGGTGAATGTTTATTGAACGGTTAATGGTGAACGGTGAACGGTTTTTGAACGATTAACGGTTTTGAACGATTAACGTTGAAAGATTAACGTTTAACGAACCATGCGGGACTATAACGATGAACGTTAACCTTTAACCTTTAACCTTTCACCGTTAACCGTTAACCTTTAACCTTTCACCGTTCCTCGTTCCCCGTTCAAATTCCGCCTGCAAAATTACGATTTTCTCCGCTCATAAACAAATAATTACGCAGGAATGATAACCTCCATCTCTCCACGTATCTCAAGTATCACGAGGAAGAACAGTGTAATCCGTAAAATCTGTTGATAAAAAAATACGCGCAGATACATGTGATACGTGGAGACATATAACTTTAGACACAAGAACAAAAGAACATAACTTCTGTCCCTTCTGTTCTTCTGTCAAAAAAACAGTTTAATCCGTGTAATCACGTTGATTATTTTTTTTCTGTCAACTGATTGCACAGATTTCACGGTTCCCTTGCGGACTGCCTACTTGTCTCCACGTATCACAAGAATCACGAGGAAGAACAGTGTAATCCTTTAGATTTGCAAATGAAAAAAATAAGCGATTAAGTGCTTATCTTTGTAAAA
>CALFGU010000158.1 GCA_937877685.1 uncultured Prevotella sp. | reverse complement strand
GATACCTACACGGGCACCAACATCTGCTTCTCTACCAACATGGACCCCAATGCCTCGAGCAAGGACCTCTACATCCAGGAGAGCGGCTGGTTTGTCCCCTCTATGGTCGACATGAACCTCGACAATGAGTACACCCTGCGCTACTTCATCCAATGGGCCATCTGGTGGATTGAGTATGCCGACCTCGATGGCTTCCGTGTTGACACCTATCCATATAATGAGAAGGTGCCCATGAGTCGTTGGTGTGAGGCCGTGATGAAAGAGTATCCGCAGTTCAATATCGTAGGTGAGTGTTGGACCTCTTCTGTTCCTCAGCTCGCCTACTGGCAGGGAGGCAATGCCAACAAGGATGGCTTCAACTCCCACTTGCCTGCCATCATGGACTTCCCCCTCCACGATGCCATGCGTGCTGGACTTTCAGAGAGTAATCCCGGTTGGGGACAGGGTATGACTCGTGTATACGACTGCTTGTCGCACGACTTCCTCTACCATGACCTCTCCAATATGATGATATTTGCAGGTAACCATGACACCGACCGCCTCGGCGACGTCGTAGGGCGCAACCCCAATAAGGCGAAGCTTGCTCTCACCATGATGGCTACTATGCGTGGCCTGCCTCAGGTGTTCGTGGGTGATGAGATGATGTTTGTCTCCAAAGACCTCAGCCAGGGTCATGGTGGCTTGCGCGTTGACTTCCCCGGTGGATGGGAGGGCGACAAGGTCAACCTCTTCACTGCCGAAGGTCGTGCCCAGCATGCACAGGCTGCCGAGTTGTATGACTACTCGCGCACTCTCTTCCAGTGGCGTAAGACCAAGGAGGTTATCCACCATGGCAAGACCCTTCACTTCATGACGAGAGATAATACCTATGGTTACTTCCGTTACGACGACGATGATGTAGTCTTTGTCTATATCAACAACTCACAAGAGCCCAAGCACCTCCCCTGGAGCTACTATGCAGAGATTACCGAAGGCCTCTCTGCTGGGCGTAATGTCATCACGGGCGAGACTGTCACCCTCTCCGACGACACCGTAGTAGCTCCCGAGCAGGCATTGGTGGTTGAGTTTAGTAAGAAATAAATCACATAACATACAACTATGAGACACATTTGCACGACACTACTGGTCGCTTCTCTCGTTGCACTAATGGGATGTACCAGTACCGAGACACAGAAAGTTTGTACAAACAAGCAAACACTCACTTCGCCCGATGGTAACCTTACCTTGTCGTTTGGCTTGACCGATGAGGGTGGTGTGCCTGTTTATGATTTGTACTTTGGTGATAAGAATGCCATCAAACCTAGTGCCATGGGTTTTGCACTTCGTGGCGATACTCGCAAGAAGGAGTTCTGGACCGATGATGCTGAAGCTGGTGATGCCAATTCGGTATGTCCCTTGAATAAGGGTTTCTTGATTAAAGATGTTAAGACATCTACGTTTGATGAAACTTGGAATCCTGTATGGGGAGAGGAGTCGGCTATCCGTAATCATTATAACGAATTGCTTGTCGCTTTGGAGCAAGAAGGAACAGGTTATTTGATGAACATCCGTTTCCGTCTCTATGATGATGGCTTAGGATTTCGTTACGAGTTCCCCAAGCAACGTGGCCTTGCCTATTTTGTCATCAAAGAAGAGCTGACGGAATTTGCTATGACGGGTGACCATCATGCATTGTGGATTCCTGGTGATTATGATACGCAAGAGTATGACTATGTAGAGTCTCGCCTGTCTGAGATTGCTTCATTGATGACCAAGGCCATCACGCCCAACTCATCGCAGACACCCTTCTCGATGACGGGTGTGCAGACCTCCCTACAGATGAAGACCGACGAGGGCCTCTACATCAATCTGCATGAAGCAGCTCTCGTGGACTATCCCTGTATGCATCTCGAGCTCAACCCCGTGACCAATACCTTCGTGTCGCACCTCACCCCCGACGCTACGGGCTGGAAGGGTTACATGCAGACTCCTTGCCACACCCCCTGGCGCACCATACAGGTTACCGACGATGCCCGCAAGCTGCTTGCCTCACGCCTCGTGCTCAACCTCAACGAGCCTTGCGCCTACGACGATGTATCGTGGATCAAGCCCGTCAAGTATGTGGGCGTATGGTGGTACATGATCTCGGGCAAGGGCACCTGGGCCTATACCGACGACTACCCCACCGTGAAGCTGGGTCAGACCGACTATGCCAACGCCTCACGCAACGGACGCCACGGAGCCACCAATGAGAACGTGCGCCGCTACATCGACTTCGCCGCCGAGCATGGCTTCGACCAAGTGCTCGTGGAGGGCTGGAACGAAGGTTGGGAAGACTGGGCCGGCAACTCCAAGGACTATGTGTTCGACTTCGTCACCCCCTACCCCGACTTCGACATCAAGGCACTCAACGCCTATGCCCAGAGCAAAGGCGTGCGCCTCATGATGCACCACGAGACCTCCTCATCGGTGCGCAACTATGAGCGTCACATGAAGGAGGCCTATGAACTGATGAACCGCTACGGCTACACCTCTGTGAAGAGCGGCTACGTGGGCGACATCATCCCTCGTGGTGAGTACCACTACGGGCAGTGGATGGTCAACCACTACCTCTATGCCGTGACCGAGGCTGCCAAGCATCACATCTGTGTCAATGCCCACGAGGCGGTGCGCCCCACAGGTCTGTGCCGCACCTATCCCAACCTTATCGGCAACGAGAGTGCCCGTGGCACCGAGTACCAGTCGTTTGGTGGTTCAAAGCCCAACCTCGTGACTATCCTGCCCTTCACCCGTCTCAATGGTGGCCCCATGGACTACACGCCCGGTATCTTCGAGATGGACCTCGGCCCCGTCACAGGCGGTAACAATAACTCTAAGGTGAACTCTACCCTTACCAATCAGCTGGCACTCTATGTCACCCTCTACTCGCCCCTGCAGATGGCAGCCGACTTCCCCGAGCACTATGAGAAGCGCATGGATGCCTTCCAGTTCATCAAGGATGTCGCTGTTGATTGGCAGCGTACGGAATATCTGTTGGCCGAGCCGGGCGACTATCTCGTGATTGCTCGTCAAGCTAAGGAGAGCGGACAATGGTTTGTGGGTGGCGTCACCGATGAGCAGAAGCGCACCGTGGAGTTCCCCCTCAGCTTCCTTGATGAGGGCCGCACCTACGAGGCCACCATCTATGCCGATGCTCCCGATGCCGACTATGCCACCAATCCGCAAGCCTATACCATTACCAAGAAGCAGGTAACCTCTGCCGATGTTCTCACCCTCGACATGGCTCGCGGTGGCGGCTTCGCCATCAGTTTCAATTGATATTGATTGTTTTATCAAGATTCCCCTTTGCAGTTAATTGTAAAGGGGAATCTGTTATTTATTGTATGCTGTAGTCAATGCTATCATGCCATGTCAATGGAAATGGTTAAATAAATTTGGCATTTCGCTCGCCTTACACTATCTTTGCAACTTATTTGGAGAGAAACATATAATATCATTATGATAAGCAAGATACAAGCACTGATGGCTGAGGTGGAGGGCCTCACCGCAAATAGCGCAGAGGAGCTCGAAGCACTGCGCATCAAATACCTCAGCAAGAAGGGAGCTATCAATGACCTGATGGCCGACTTCCGTAACGTGCCTGCCGAGCAGAAGAAGGAGGTGGGCATGCAGCTCAATGCGCTCAAGACACGCGCAACAGAGCGTATCGCCGAGCTGAAAGAGGCTTTCGAGACCAATGATAGCGGTGTTGCCGAGATGGATCTCACCCGTACGGCCTATCCCGTAGAACTGGGCACACGTCATCCCCTCTCTATCGTGAAGAACGAGATTATCGACATCTTCGCTCGTATGGGCTTTGCTCTTGCCGATGGCCCCGAGGTGGAGGACGATTGGCACGTGTTCTCATCGATGAACTTTGCCGAAGACCACCCCGCACGCGACATGCAGGACACCTTCTTCATCGAAGCACGCCCCGACATCATTCTCCGTACGCACACCAGTTCCGTACAGAGCCGCGTGATGGAGCAAAGCGAACCTCCCATCCGCGTGATTTGCCCTGGACGTGTGTATCGTAACGAAGCCATCTCAGCGCGTGCACACTGCTTCTTCCACCAGGTAGAAGGTCTTTACATCGACGAAGACGTATCGTTCACCGACCTCAAGCAGGTGCTCCTCACCTTCGCGCGCGAAATGTTTGGTGCCGACACCAAGATCCGCCTCCGTCCCTCATACTTCCCCTTCACCGAACCCTCGGCTGAAATGGACATCTCATGTAACATTTGTGGCGGCACAGGATGCGGATTCTGTAAGCACACGGGTTGGGTAGAAATCCTCGGTTGCGGTATGGTAGACCCCAATGTGCTCGAAGCAAATGGCATTGATAGCAAGAAGTATAAGGGTTATGCCTTCGGTATGGGCGTAGAGCGCATTACGAACTTGAAGTATCAGGTAAAAGACCTCCGCCTCTTCTCTGAAAACGACACTCGCTTCCTCGAAAACTTCATGTCGGCAAACTAAGAGCGAAAGTTATACATATAAAAAAGAGAATGCATTTCCGATGGGAGTGCATTCTCTTTTTGCTTGGGCGAATCTTTGATTTCTAGGGATTCTAGATGATCTAGATATTCTAGATTGCTTAAATCTTATGACTTCAAAAATTCGGCAATCTTTGCTTCCGTTTCTTTACGGGCGGGCACTAAGGGGAGGCGGAGTACGTTTTTGATGGTGCCTTGAAGGGCGAGTGCGCACTTTACGCCTGAGGGGTTGCCGTCCACGAAGAGGAGTTTGTAGTAGTCGTTGAATCCGTGGTGGATGGTTTGTGCCTTTTGAAGATCTCCTGCTTGGATGGCGTGAATCATTTCGGCAAATTCGTGGGGGTGGGAGTTACCGATTACGGTGATGGCCCCTGTTGCTCCTGCGCTCATGAGTTCGAATGCAATGCCGTCGTCGCCACTCAACACTTCAAAACCTTCGGGTGCGCCAACGATGATTTCTTCAATCTGACCGATGTTGCCCGATGCTTCTTTTGTGGCAATCACGTTGGGACAATCGCGTGCGATGCGGAGAGTGGTTTCGGCGGTGATGTTCACGCCCGTTCTTCCGGGTACGTTATAAACCACCACGGGAAGGTTGGTGGCTGATGCTACGGCCTTGTAGTGCTGATAGAGTCCTTCTTGTGAGGGCTTGTTGTAATAGGGCGCTACGATGAGCAATCCGTCAATGCCTTCGGGGATATCCTTGAGTCCTTCAATGACCTTGCGAGTGTCGTTACCTCCCGCACCGAGCAGAAGGGGGACTCTGCCCGCTACACGATCAATAAAGAAGCGGGTGATGGCACGGCGCTCTTCCATGTTGAGTGTGGGCGTTTCGGCCGTTGTGCCGAGCACACAGAAGAAGTCAATGCCTCCTTCTAATTGGTTGTCTATAAGTCGAGCGAGGGCTTCGAAATCAATGCTACCGTCCTCCATAAAGGGAGTGACAACGGCAACGCCGAGGCCTCTGAAGATATTTTGTCGCATATGGTTTTAAGGTTGTGAGGTTATAAGGTAATGAGGTTATGAGAAACTCTCGCACGGCATCGTCTGTACCTTATCTAATGTCATGTGAGTGAAGTTACCTTATAAACTTGGTCAAATTCATTATGCAAATTTAAGATTTTTCTGCAATATGGGTGTCTGAAAGGCGAAAATTTAGGGGAAAATATTTGTGGGAGGGGGAGGACTCTTTAAAGTCATTAAGGTCTTTAAGGACTTTAGGGCATGTTTCCTTATGCTTCTCCATTCAATCGTGCCAAGAAAGTTTCTTCATCCACGATTTCTACGCCGAGTTTTTGCGCCTTTTCGAGTTTTGAGGGACCCATGTTTTCACCGGCGAGGATGAAGGTGGTTTTCTTTGAAATGCTGGACACATTCTTGCCACCGTTGGCTTCGATGATGGCCTTGTATTCCTCGCGTGAGTGGTGGGTGAAGGTGCCACTGATGACGATGCTAATGCCTTCGAGAAGGGTGGAGGAGAGTTGGATTTCAGGGAGTTCCATTTGAAGTCCTGCCTCGCGTAGGCGCTCCAGGAGGTCAAGATTATCTTGCTTTGAGAAGTATTCCTTGACGCTTTGCGCAATGATTTCGCCCACGCCTTCCGTTTCGAGGAGTTGCTCAAAAGAGGCCGCTTGAAGGGCATCAATGTTCTTGAATTGGCGCGCCAAGAGTTTTGCTACTACCTTACCTACAAAGCGAATGCCGAGGGCATAGAGCACGCGGTCGAAGGTCACATTCTTGCTCTCCGCAATGCCCTCCAAGAGGCGGCGTGCCGACTTCTCACGATTGCCCTCCATCGTGGTGAGTTGGTCAAGGGTGAGGGTGTAGAGGTCCGCCACATTGTGAAGAATGCCTCGCTCAAAAAGGCTTGCCACGGTTTCAGGACCGAGACTATCAATGTTCATCGCCTCGCGCGAAATGAAGTGCTCAATGCGCCCCTTGATTTGAGGCGGACATTGCGTGTCGTTAGGGCAATAATGCGCCGCCTCGCCCTCATAGCGCACCAAGGGAGTGCCACATTCGGGACACGTCGTGCGGAACATGACCTTGGGTCCTGGCATAAACGAGCGCGCTTCGGTGTCAACGCCCACGATTTGCGGAATGATTTCACCCGCCTTTTCTACATACACATAGTCGCCGAGATGAAGGTCTAACTGATTGATAATATCAGCATTATGGAGGGATGCACGCTTGACTATGGTGCCCGCAAGTTGCACGGGTTCCATGTTCGCCACGGGAGTCACCGCCCCCGTTCTTCCCACTTGGAAGGTCACCTCATTGAGGAGGGTGCGACCGCGCTCGGCTTGAAACTTATAGGCAATAGCCCAACGCGGACTTTTGGCGGTAAAACCAAGGCGCTCACGCTGGTTGTAGTTGTTGACTTTCAGCACGATACCATCCGTTGCCACGGGCAATTCTCTGCGCATCGTGTCCCAATGGTCGATGAAGCGATAGATGTCGTCAAGGCTATGCGCAAGACATGTTGCTTCGGAGATTTTGAATCCCCACGAGCCTGCCTTCAGAAGGCTTTCAAAATGCCCCTCGGCGGTTTCTTCGGGGGTGTAAAGTTCGTAGAGGTAGGCATCCAACTTACGCGACGCTACGACGGCCGAATTCTTGCTCTTGAGCGTCCCTGAAGCCGCATTGCGGGGGTTGGCAAAGAGCGCTTCTCCGCGTGCCTCGCGTTGCTGATTAAGGGTTTCAAAACTCTGCCACGGCATGAGGATTTCGCCACGAATTTCAAACGCCTCGGGATAGTCCCCCCCCTCGGGAAGCAGGAGCGGAATGGAGCGAATGGTGCGCACATTGCGCGTCACGTCATCGCCCACCACACCATCACCACGCGTCACGGCACGCACCAACTTGCCCTCCTCATAATGGAGGGAAATGCTGAGGCCGTCAAACTTGAGTTCGCAACAAATGTCAAACGCCTCGCCCTCTAATCCTTGGCGCACGCGCTCGTAAAACGCCGCCACCTCCTCGCGATTGTACGTATTGCCCAGCGAGAGCATGGGGCGCTGATGCGTCACCTGCTCAAAGTCGCCCGAGAGGTCAGAACCCACGCGCTGGGTGGGTGAATTGGGGTCGAAGAGTAGGGGATTTTGCGCCTCAAGCAGGAGGAGTTCGTCCATCAGTTGGTCAAACTCTTGGTCGGAAATCGTGGGCGCATTCTTGACGTAATAATTATAGTTGTGGTCGTGCAACAATTTGCGCAACTCAAGGATTCTTTGTTCTTGCATGGTGATTGCTTTTTGACGTAAACCTTTAGATGTAAGAATAAGTTTTTTTAGACATAAGAACATAAGGACAAAAAGAGGTATCTACGTACATCACTTCCATTGTCAAAAATTTGTTCTTTTGTTCTTCTGTCAATAAACGTCACCCGTTCATCTGTCAGCAGGTTTACCTTTCATCACACAAAATTACGGAAATCCCAAAGATAATGCGTATTTTTGCAAGTGAAAATTTTAAGAACCTTCCTATTTATAGAATAACTATGCGTATCGATATCATCACCGTTGTGCCCGAGATGTTGCACGACTTTATGAACCTCTCCATCCTTGGTCGCGCCCAGAAGAAGGGACTTGTGGAGATTCACGTTCACAACCTCCGCGATTACACGAAGGACAAGCACCGCCGTGTGGACGACTATCCCTTTGGCGGATTTGCGGGCATGGTGATGCAATGCCAACCCATTGACGATTGCATTGCGGCGCTCAAGGCGGAGCGCGATTACGACGAGATTATCTTCACCTCGCCCGATGGCGAGCAGTTCAACCAACCCATGGCCAACACGCTTTCGATGAAGAAGAACATCATCATCCTTTGTGGCCACTACAAGGGCGTGGATTACCGCATTCGTGAGCACCTGATTACGAAGGAAGTGTCCATCGGCGACTATGTCCTGACGGGTGGCGAATTGGCGGCGGCGGTGATGACGGACAGCATCGTGCGCCTCATTCCTGGCGTTATTGGCGATGAGCAGAGCGCCCTTTCCGACTCCTTCCAGGACAATCTCCTTGCCGCACCCGTTTACACCCGCCCCGCGGAATATAAAGGGTGGCGTGTGCCCGACGTGCTTCTCTCGGGGCATGAGGCAAAGATTAAAGAATGGGAATTGCAACAATCGTTGGAACGCACGAAGCGCTTGCGTCCAGATTTGTTGGAGTAAATAGTCATTGAGATGGAAAACACATTTTACATACCCAAAGGAAGCGTAGGGGTTGTTACTATTTGTAATAATAAAGAAGGTACATTTCTCAATGTATTTACAAAAAATAAATCTCATCGCGACATCCTTTGCCGTGTAGGGGATATGATAAATATCATCATCCACACTCCTGATAGTTTTGGTATTTCACATTTATCTTCTTCCAAAGAGGCTGATAGTCCTCCTTCAAACTTTGTTGTAGCAATAAACGAAAAGACTACACAAATCCCGTTCGTTAAAGGTGAAGGTAGTGCTTCAGTTTGTGTTATCACAATGAAAAATGGAACAACCACAATATATGTAGGTACTATTGTGACATTCCCAAAAGAAAATCCTACAGATTATATCAATGAAGAATTACAACACGGAGATAGCGTTTCTGTAAGTATTGGATAACCCCAATACGAATGGTTTTCTGTGTGTTGCGAAAAAAACGAACGGCAAAACTCATCCCCTCATAACCTTCACCCAATGAACATCCTCTTCGTATGCCTCGGAAATATCTGCCGTTCAGTTACGGCGGAAGAAGTCTTTCGCACGCTTGCCCATCAGGCAGGGGTGGGAGACCAGTTTACGGTTGATTCGGCGGGCATGATTGACTATCACGAAGGCGAATTGGCAGATAGTCGTATGCGTGCGTGCGCCCAACGCCGTGGGTACAACCTCACACACCGTTCGCGCCCCGTGCGTAAGGAAGATTTCACGCGCTTCGACCTCATCGTGGCGATGGACGATAACAACGTGCGCCAACTTCACAACGCCGCCCCCTCGGAAGAGGCAAAGCAGAAGGTCGTGCGCATGGCGGATTACCTCACGGAGCACCCTCACACCTTCATCCCCGACCCCTATTACGACGGCCCCGAAGCGTTCGACCTCGTCGTTACCCTGCTCGAAGATGCTTGTGCGGAGTTGTTGAGGAGGGTGAGGTAAATACTTGATAAGTAGGGACGTACGGTTTGTGCGTCCTCAAAAAGAGGCATTGCAATCGTTCGGAAATATTGTTGTATTTTATTCTCACGCAAAGAGCGCAAAGAGCGCAAATTCCATGCGGAATATCTTTACAAGCAGAATAGAAATACGCAGAGGGCACACGCTCCGCTTGTGCTTTGCCGTCCGGATGGTTACATACGAGCGAAGCAAGGTATGTCTTTGCGCAATCGCTTATGAAGTAAGGGAAAATGCTCTGCATAGTCTTTGCGCATTTTGCGTACTCTGCGTGAGACATTTTTACCGGACAATAATACGGAAAATCCCCTTCTGACATACCAAGGGCTGCGCCAATTAACTCTCGGTGCAGCCCTTAATGTATTATGTATTAGATGAGTGATGCGGTAGTTTTATGCCACTGTCCATTTGCAACGAACGGGAGAGACGATGGCGCCTTCTTCCTTGAGTTGCTTCATCGCCTTGTCCACTTCCTTGCGGTCAAGACCAGAGAGTTCGGCAATCTTACCT
>CALFGU010000157.1 GCA_937877685.1 uncultured Prevotella sp. | reverse complement strand
GCATGATTTGAAGGGCAAGTACTTTCACTTCGGGGTGATACAGAGGAATCGCCATCCACTCTTGCTCAACTTCCTTACCGAGTGGTGAAAGTTCAATGTACGGAGCATCAGGTGCTCCTTCTTCCGCCTCAGGATTGCCAATGACACGCCCGAGCAACGGACGACGCCCCTCCACCGTAATAGTGATAAGATACATCTGGCGCGCTTCATAATCGTGACCTTCGCAGCGACGCTTCATGGAAGGAATTGCCTCACCAGCGAAACGCAACTTATCCTCTAATTGCTTTGCTGTAAGTTGTGACATAAAAAACTACACATTTATATCTCCATTGCAAATATAAGTAATCGCTGAAGAACTTAGCTTGACTTATTTATGAAATATCATGTTTCAATAAGGAATATTTGCCTACCTTTGCGCAGGCTAGTTATCCACTTACATACGAACCTCCAATTATAGATTTCATAGAAAATTGGCATAATGAACACTTTTGATAGATTTATAGATGCCGTATCCACAGCTATGAGTGACCATGACATAGAATGGTTTTATGATTTTGACGCCCAAGATACGCAAGCGTACATTGAGGATGCTGAACTTTATCCAGACCCTACTCACCGTTTGCTTCCCATTGAACCTTTTAGTTCCAGAGAGGCATTCAGGCACATGGAAGAATTTGCAGTCACGATTAAGAATCCCGTTCCACACAACATACTTTGGACTGCATTAAGTCGGCGTCACCCCTTTTCAGCTTTTCAAGATGCGTTGCGCTCTACGAACCTTCGCGAGGCATGGTTTGAGTTTAAGAGAAAAAAGATGCAGATTGTGGTAGAAGATTGGATGGAAGAGAACGAGATTACTTATGAAGATGGTATTTTCAAGTGTGAACATGCACAAACTTATGACTATTTTAAAGATTAAGGAGGCATGAGGATCCCCATAATATACTATTTTCAATCATGAATATTATCTCAACCCTTCGCACTAAAATTTCTGCAACAAAGCGGTGGCTGAATCGTTTGCCCTATTGGGTGGGCGTGATAGTCACGGCAAGTTGCATTCCCTTTTACCTTATTTCGTTTGCACAATTTGCTCTGCCCATCAGTGCGGAATGGAAAGCTGCGTTGTGGACTCTTTGTTTTGGGTTGGCAAAACTGTTTCAGTATTGCGGACTTGCGATATTGGGAGTCAAGGGATTAAGTCAAGTGTTTAAGAAACGCTAATACGTTCTGACTATTTGCTCAATAAAAAACTACTTAGGACTGTTGATGCAGCACTAAGTAGTTTTTTTACGTATATATGAAATCTTTATTACCCACGTAAACGCTGTTGCAAATCCATGCCCGAAGGACTTTGGAATACGGAGAGACCGAAGCGATGGGTCACGGCGATGATGTGGTCGAAGACTTCTGCTTGGAGTGCTTCGTAGCGTAGCCAAGCAGTGTCGGCAGAGAAGAAGTAGAGTTCGATGGGCAATCCCTGCGGAGTGGGTTGGAGTTGGCGCACAAGTAGGGTCATTCCTTGGTGCACCTTGGGGTGATGCTTTAAATAGTATGTGATGTACTGGCGGTAGAGTGAGAGGTTTACCTCTTCACCTTCAGCATGCTCATATCCTTCCATCCAGGGTTCTTTAGAAAATTGCTTCCACTCCTGAGCGGTCAAGAAGCGCACGCTACTCATATCTATATTGACCGAACGCTTCACTCTGCGCCCACCCATTTCAAACATGCCACGCCAGTTTTGGAACGAATCGTTCACCAGTGCGTAAGGCGGAACGGTGGTAATCGTTTTGTCCCAGTTGCGCACCTTCACCGTCGTGAGCGTTACTTCTATCACGTCGCCGTCTGCGCCATATTTAGGCACCGTAATCCAATCGCCAGGGCGAAGCATGTCGTTTGCCGTGAGTTGAATGCCCGCCACAAGCCCCTTAATTGAGTCTTGAAACACGAGCATGAGAATGGCGGTTCCTGCACCAAGACCCGTGAGAATCACAATCGGACTTTTGCCGATGAGTTCGCTAATGATGATGATTATAGCGATGCACGCCACCAATAGTTTGAGCATTTGATAAAACCCTTTCAGTGAGCGGTGCTTATACTGTTCGTGCTCATTCGATATGGTGTAAACAGAATCAAGCACGGAGAAAACGAGGCGCACAGCCATCACTACGATGTATATCCAACACACCTTAAAGACCATGTCAAGCAAAGCCTGTTCGCGTGAAAAGGCGAAGGACATCATCACGTATGCCGCAACGGGGGGCACAAGGTGGCACACTTTAGACAGCACATCGTCATTCAATAAATAGTCGTCCCACTTAGACTCCGTACGCAGTGCAATCTTCTTGGCCAATGGTGCCAAAATACGTTTGCACACCCAGTCTAAAGCAAAAGAAAATAGAATGATAAACAGAATGATTAAACTTTTTTGAGTTGCTGAAAACTCATAGTTTTCAGTTTGCCAAAAAGTTAACCAATCGGGTAGGAAAGATGCTTGAAATATCATAATCAGGATTTCGTTTTTCGACTTCAAAATTACATTTTTTTAGGCAAAACGCTGTGACTTTTTGAAAACTAATTTACAAACCCTCTTTTAGGTAAAATTAAACCTCAAAGTATTTTAACAAAGTCTCAAACAATTTAAATTCTTTAAACCTTAATTTTAATGCTGATTTATAGGTTGTTTAGCATGAATGAAATGCCAATAATTCTTTAATTGAGCGACTATAGCAAAACTTAACTTATCTAAGTTTTTGTTATCTAAAAAATAATCGTTAACTTCGCAACGCAAAGTGTATTATAACCTTTGCGTCATAACAGAACTCAATTATTTAACTTCTAATTTATAAACATTATGACAATCGACACTTGTGATTTCAAAGGTAAGAAGGTGATTGTACGTGTAGACTTCAACGTACCCCTCGACGAAAACGGTAACATCACTGACGACACTCGTATCCGCGGTGCGCTTCCCACATTGAAGAAGGTGCTTGCTGAAGGCGGTTCACTCATTATCATGAGCCACATGGGTAAGCCCAAGGGTAAGGTGAATGCTAAGTTCTCGCTCTCTCAGATTGTTGACGCTGTTTCTGAAAAGCTCGGCGTGAAGGTTCAGTTCGCTCCCGACTGCGCTAAGGCTCAGGAAGTTGCTGCTGCGCTTCAGCCTGGCGACGTTCTCCTTCTCGAAAACCTCCGCTTCTATGCTGAAGAAGAAGGTAAACCCGTTGGCATCGACAAGGAAGATCCCGCTTACAAGCAGGCTAAGGAAGAAATGAAGGGCAAGCAGGCTGAATTTGCTAAGACGCTCGCTTCTTACGCTGACATCTATGTAAACGACGCATTCGGTACTGCTCACCGCAAGCATGCTTCTACAGCAGTTATCGCTGACAGCTTCGACGCTGACCACAAGATGCTCGGTTACTTGATGGAAAAGGAAGTTACTGCTGTTGATAACATCCTTTCTAACATCAAGCGCCCTTTCACTGCCATCATGGGTGGTTCTAAGGTTTCTTCAAAGATTGGTATCATCGAAAACCTTATGGACAAGGTGGACAACCTCATCCTTTGCGGTGGTATGACTTATA
>CALFGU010000156.1 GCA_937877685.1 uncultured Prevotella sp. | reverse complement strand
CCCTCCCCTCCTACGGAGGTACTCCCCCTATCTTAAGGGGAGAGCGCCATGCGGGAAGTTTTTTCCTCTTTTTGCTAACGGTATTCTCCAATGGGTATGCAACGGATTTTCTTACGGGAATATCTATCTCCACTCTCCCCTTAAGATAGGGGGAGTACCGCCTTAGGCGGGGAGGGGGTATGATAAGTATCCCTTTTTATTCTTTAGAATTTCGGCAGTATCCCTTAAGATAGCGGGAGTACCGCGTAGCGGGGAGGAAGTATGATTACAAACCCATTTGAAATCAGAGTGCTCCCTTTAGATAGAGCAAGGGAGTATGACATTATTTTCTGCGTAAACTTCTATATCCTTACTAAAATATGTTCTTTTGTTCTTATGTCTAACCACACTGATTCACCAATCCAACCAACCTAATTCACCTAAAGAAACAAACAACACCTCATGTCATTTTTACAAATACTCACACAAATGGCCATCATCTTCGGAGTGGTCATCGTAGGTTATGTTGCCACGCGCATCGGAGTGTGGAAAACGGAGATGAATCGCAACATGTCGGTCTTCGTTCTCAACGTCACCTGCCCCATGCTCATCATCGGGTCCGTGATGGGCGAAGGGTTGCAATTTAGCGACGAAGAAATTTGGCAACTCGTCATTGTATCGCTCATCAATTACGCCGTGTTGATTTTGGGTGCCTTTGCCATTGCCAAGATATGGAAGGTGCGCCCCGAGCGTCAAGGTTTGCAGAAATTCATGGTCACTTTCGGGAATGTCACCTTCATCGGATTTCCCGCATGTGCCGCTATTTTTGGCGACCGTGCCGTCTTCTACGCTTCCGTTCTCGACATCCCCTTCAACCTGCTTATCTTTACCGTAGGACTTTCCTTTGTGACGGAACAACCCATACGCTCCGTGTTCCGCCCAAAGGTGTTATTCTCGCCTTGCGTAGTAGCCAGCGTCATTGCAGTTATTTTAGCCCTCATGAAGGTAGAAACTCCCGCCGATGTTAGCAAGTTTTTCCACCTTGTGGGCGACATGACCATCCCCTGCGCACTCTTGCTGATAGGTGCCACACTTGCCACCATTCCCGTGCGCGACATGATGGGCAATAAGTTTGTCTATGCCGTCGCTTCGTTAAAGTTGCTCGTTATGCCTTTAGTCGTGTGGGGCGTTTTCCAACTCTTCCATTTCGAACCTTTTGTTACAAACGTAGCAGTGGTTCTCACGGGCATGCCCGTTGCAGCCAATGGCATCATGTTCTGCCTCAAATATGGCAAAGATGAGCACCTCATGACGCAAGTGATTTTCATGACCACCCTCCTCTCCCTCTTCACACTCCCGCTTTTAGCCTACGCCCTGAATGGGTGATTCATAGGGAAACTCCCGCGCCACACGTAAAAACCGCTTAGAGGGGCGGAAAATCGTGAATTTCGGAATGTTTTTCGCTATTTAAGTTCAGGTGAAACAATAAGTAATATTCGAGCGCTTATTTGGGTACTTAAGGACGACAGTTTGGGTACTTAAGAACGACTAAAAGTAACGGGATTTTACGCAGGTATATTTCCTGCATAAAAAACGAAGTCAGAAGCACCGATTTTCGGGTTTCTGACTTCGTTTTTTTATTGTTGTTTGGGATTATCAGCAAGAGGTCGTGCAATTAGCGAATAAAGTTCGTGCGCACCTTGGGTTCTTGCTCGGGGAAGAGAATGCCACTTTGCTTTCCTGCTTCAATACAGCGGAGCATCCATGCCATATTTCTGCCAAGCGTACGCATGGTCTGCATTCCTTCTTCATCTTTGCGCACTTCTTCGGGTGTATTGCCGTGCACTTCGTTCCAATAATTCGACGTTACTATAGGCATGCAGGCAATGGTAAAGTAACGGTTCAAATCTTCAAATCCGCCTTGCGCTCCGCCTCTTCTGCAACTCACGATTGCGGCACCTGGTTTACCGGCATACATATCCATTTTTGAGCAGAAGGCACGATCCATGAAGGGTTTGATACTTCCCGACGTTCCTGCAAAATGGATGGGCGAACCAAAGACAAAACCATCCACCTCGGGCACTTTCGCGAGGAATTCATTCACACCGTCGCCGTCGTACCAGCAACGCTTGGTGTCCTTACACTTACCGCAACCGATGCAACCCATAATGGGTTTTACGCCACACCAAAGTTCTTCAGTTTCTATGCCTTGTGCATGCAGTTGTTCGGCAATTTCGTTTAAAGCAGTATGAGTGCAGCCCGTCTTGTGGGGACTGCCGTTTACGAGGAGTACTTTCATTGAAAAAAAGAGTTTAAGTTAAGAGGTTTTGATAAAGGTTCTGAGGTTAAGAAGAAGGTTCTGAGGTTAAGAGGTGCTATACAGACCGAATGGCACCTCAGAACTTCTGAACTTCAGAACTTCCCTAACCTTATAAACTAAAGTCTGCGATTACAAGATTAGCGTTTCACAACTTCAAAGGGCACACGCACACTCACACCTTGCTTCATCATGTCGTAAAGATTGGGATACATGCGCGCTTTAAACGAATCCCAACTGCGCTGTGACATCTGTGTCCAACCCGCTTCGGCAAGCGCAAGAGCGCGTGGGAAAGCCATGTAAGTAGCACGGTTAACGTCGGGGATTGCTTCTGCCCAAAGTGTTCCCATTACGCCCTGAACGTGCTTCATGTCTTCAGGAGTGCAACCATAACCTGGGTCAAGTTCGTAAGTCTTTTGAAGTGTGGTGATAGGCATACCCCAATTGTTAAATTCAGGAAAATCATTTCGGAATTGGGGATAATCAAGGTAGGCATGTTCTCCAGGAGCCATGATTATGGGGTGACCATTTTTGCGCGTGAGTTCAAGACACGTAGGCGTCAGTGCGTTGCGCCATGTTACAAGGGTAACATCCTTGGGATAAGGGAAGAGATAATCATCAGCAGGAGGCCAAATGTTATTTAATTCACACCACAGGATGGGCTTCTTACCATTCTTGCGCACCTCACTGAGAATGCGATCGAAGAAAGGCACCATGAGTTGCGTGGGTTTCGTGTAACCCAGACGCTCCATCATGGCCTTACAGGCATCACATTTCGCCCAGTTTTCAGGCACTGCCGCTTCATCGCCACCAAGGTGGAAATAGGGCGATTCAAACACCTCAGCCACTTCACGAATTACGTCTGCCATCACGCTATACACCTCTTCCTGAGACGCACAAAGCATCATGTTAACCGTCTCGCCCACCTTCTTCTCAGCATCCTGCTTATGCGTACATGCCAAATGGGGATAAGCGGCAAGGATTGCCACCGTATGACCAGGAATATCCACTTCGGGGATGATTTCTACGTGGCGCTGCTTCGCATATTGGATAAGGTCGCGAAGTTGTTCGTGAGTGTAATGTTGCTTACTTGCCAATTTGGGCTGACTCTTCACTTCCATGCGCCAACCTTGGTCATCGGTGAGGTGAATTTGGAGTACATTGTATTTGTAACGCACCATCTGGTCGATGAAGAACTTCACATCCTCAACGGGTAAGAAATGACGCGCAGGGTCGAGCATCAAAGCGCGAAAACCAAAGCGGGGCGCATCGCTAATTTCCAAAGCCGCAATACAGTTATTGAGCGTGTTGCGCTGGTCGCCCATCAAGATTTGATCAAGCGTTGTGATGGCGCGAAACAATCCCTCGGGCGTTGCTGCCACTAACTTCATGCCCTTCTTACACACCTTAATTTCGTAGGCTTCAGGGTTTCCCAAATTGCTATCAAACGCAATAACGATGTCAGCCTTCTCTTTGGCTACAACAGGCACGTCTTGGTTAAAATGCTTCTTCAAAACCTGCTGAAGGTAACCGACTTCAAAACTCGCACCATCCACTTGACCGCCAATCGTTGTCTTCTTGGAAATGCGGAAAGGTTTTTCATCAACCCCCACCTTCACATCGTTGGGCATGGGTACTAAAGCCGCCGTGGGCGATTGTGCACTAAGCGCCATAGAGAGCGTCATGAGGCACGCAAGAAGTAATGTTTTGAATTTCATAAGAGAATCTGTATAATTTGTTTGTAACATGCGAGGCAGTGTTTGGGCAAATAGTTTTGCGCATCACTGCCACAAAGTTAACGCATTCTTTTCGGTTATACCCAGTTAGCGCCTTATTTTTCTGCACATCAACGGAAGGCAAAAGCGTTTATCGCGGAATCCTCACTACAAAACACGTGTCTTCCCCCTCTACTGACTGCGCCGTAATCGTGCCACCATGGTTGTTCACCATTTGCTTACACAGGGCCAGGCCAATGCCTTGTCCGCCCTGTTTGGTGGTGAAGAAGGGCGTGAACAAGTGTTGCAAGGCTTCGGGGGCAAAACCTGCGCCGTTGTCTGTCACGCGGAATTGTATATGTCGCCCATTGGGGGTGAAGTCTGCGGTGAGGGAGACCTTCGTAGCGCCCGACTCGGCGGCATTCTTCAGCAGGTTGATGAGCACCTGTTCCATCTGTGTGCGGTCAATCGTGATGCGCACGTCGCCACAATTATTTGTAATCTCAAACTGAGGTTGAGGAGCAAAATCCATACGCTGTACGAGCTGGCGCAGGTCGGTCAGCAGGTGTTCCAAATCTACCTCCGTGAGCACGGGAAGCGGCACTCCCGACAGTTTGCGGTAGTTATTCACGAACGTCAGCAACCCCTCAGCGCGGCGGTGAATGGCTTCGAGCGCCATTCGGGTTTCGCTCGTCGTGAGGTCGGCATCTGTCGTGAGACTTTCCGAGAGCGTTTGCGACAACGAAATAATGGGCGTCAGCGAGTTCATGATTTCGTGGTTCATGACGCGTACCAAGTGTTGCTGTGCCTCAATTTCGCTCTGTTGCACTACGGTTTCGATATGGTCAAGGGCGTAAAGGTGGTAAGCAAATCCCTTGCTGAAAAAGAGGGTACGCACAGCGGAATACTTCTGTGCCTCCCCGCGCTCATTGGTAAACGCAAGGAGTTGTGCAGTGCCCTTACGCAGTGCCTTGAGTCGGGCGGGGAAGTCAGGATGTAAGGCTGCCAACTGATTCAAATGCGGAATGCGAAAACCGCAAAGTCCGTTGACCGCCGCAGTATTCATCCATTTCACGGCGCCTACTTCATCCGTTGCAATAAGCATAGAAGGCACCGTGGTGAGGAGTGCTTCAAAGAATTGCACTTGCCTTTCATGCTGATGTTCTTCCTCGCGAAGCAGGTTTATCACAGCATTAATTTCTTCAGCAAGGCGTCGCTCCTCGCCCCGAAGTGATTTCAGCGAATATTGCAAACTGAAATCCTTCGACCGAAGCGACTCCAACATTTGGCGCAGACGTCCAAGACTGCGGTTGTGAATGATATTTTGAAAAAGGGAAAACATGAGGGGAAGGAGGTGTTAGAGTACAACTAACAGAGTACAGAGTACAACTGCCCTATGGGACATAGAAGCGTTTATCTCAGTAACCATCTCGTCAACTCGTACCTTGTTTACGCGTCAACAAAAAACTCATCTACTAAATCCCCAACTTATTCACCTTGCGATAAAGTGCATAGCGGGTGATGCCGAGTAGGGAGGCGGCTTGTGAGAGGTTGCCGTCGGCTTGTGAGAGTGCGTGAAGAATGGCTTGGCGTTCGAGTTCTTCAAGATTCAGTGTTTGCAGAGTAGGTGCGGAAGCCTCTTCACTTGATGGATTTAAGAGGTCGGTTTCAGACATTTCGCCAAATTCAAGTCCCATAACCACGCAACGCTCCATGGCATGCTGCAACTCACGAACGTTTCCGGGCCACGGATGTTCCAACAAGCGGGTGCGCTCTGCCTCTGAAAGTTCACGAGGTGGCAGGGAATACTTCTCAGCATACTGATCCAAGAAAAACGTAGCGAGCAAGAGGATGTCGTTTCCGCGTTCGGCAAGGCGAGGTAACTTCAGTTCTATCGTATTCAAGCGGTAGAGCAAATCCTGTCGGAATGTCCCCTCCGCTACACGTGCTTTGAGGTCGGCATTTGTGGCTGCGATAATGCGCACGTCGATATATTTCACCTCCGTAGCACCTATGCGCGAAGTCTGTCGCTTCTCGATAACCGTGAGCAACTTCTGCTGCATAGCCAAAGAGAGGTTGCCAATTTCGTCTAAGAAAAGTGTGCCCCCATCTGCCGCTTCTATGCGCCCCTGCTTTGCTTGTTCGGCACCCGTAAACGCTCCCTTCTCATAACCAAAGAGTTCGCTTTCAAAAAGATTCTCTGGGATGCACCCCAAGTCAATACAAACGAGCGGTTGTTGCGAACGACGCGAACGGCGGTGGAGTTCGCGGGCAACAACATCTTTACCCGTTCCGTTTTCCCCTGTGACAAGTACGTTGGCATCAGTCACTGCCACACGGTTGATTTGCTCCTTCAGCGCTTGAATAGGTTTGCTGGCGCCAATAAAGTTCACCGTGGGGACCGCCTTAGGTTCTTGAGGTTTCTCCGCTTTAGGTTTTGCCACCTTCTCCTTTTGTTCCGCCACCATGCGGCGCGCCCGTTCCAGCATCTTATCGCGACGCAGGGTTATCGCACTATTTACGGCATCCACAAGTTTCTGTTTGTCCCACGGTTTGGGAATGAAGTCCACGGCTCCGGCACGTATGGCGCGCACGGTCTTTTCCGTGCTTACGTATGCGGTGATGAAGAGCACCACAGCCTCAGCGTCGTACTCCAAAATGCGTTTCAACCACGCATAACCCTCTTCCCCGCTTGCCGCATCCCGACTGAAGTTCATGTCGAGCAGAATGACGTCGGGCTGGAAGGATTTTAGAAACTCCGGAATGCGTTCGGGATTCGTGATTACCCGAATGCTTTCTGCGTGAGGCTTAAGGAGCATGTTGAGGGAGAAAAGCACGTCCTCGTTGTCGTCAACTATCAATATTTTACCGCGTTTTATGGGCATGACTTTCTGATAAATTTGTTCACGGGCAAAGGTAGGCAAAAAGTTTTAAGGGGTAAGCACGGAGTAACCCTCTATTTCACCCCCTACCCTCAAATTTTGCCAACAGCAGGAGGTTCTCCCTGTGCGCACTGTGCGAAATCGCACACCATGAGCGAAACCGCACACTTTTCCTGTTTCTCCTATTTTCAATTTTCTCTGTAAATCAAGCGATTAAGTTTTTGGCACGCTTTTTGTTAAGAAGAAGGTAGCGTACAACTACTGTCTGGATGGAGCGAGGGAGTGCAAGTGAACACTATGCTCCTCTGAAAGATAAAAAGATAGATAACTTATTATAACTTCTTCGCTTTTGTATTCGCACCCCCTCACTACTGCGTGGTCCTCTCCCCCTATGAACAGGGGGAGAGCGCCATCCGGATGGTTCTCAAAACCTCAAACCTCAAAACCTTATAACCTCAAACCTCATAACCCCACAACCTCAATGGACAT